>JAUSQH010000030.1 GCA_030652895.1 Alphaproteobacteria bacterium | reverse complement strand
GGCATCGGGTTTGCCGAACACCCGCACCCGGTAGCGCCGGGTCAGGGCCGTAGCGGGCAGTTCCAGCTTGCGCGCCAGTTCCCCGTCATTGGTCAGCAGCAACAGCCCCTCGGAATTAAAATCCAGACGGCCCACGCTCATCACCCGGGGTAAATCCTTGGGCAGGGCCTCGAACACCGTCGGACGGCCTTGCGGATCGCGGTTGGTGGTAACCACGCCGCGCGGCTTGTGATAGCGCCACATACGGGGCAACTCGGTCTGGGGAATGGGCTTGCCATCCACGCGAATATCCTGCGTGGCGCTGACATTGATGGCGGGCGAGATTAAAACTTCACCATCCACACTGACCCGGCCCTGGGTGACCAGCACCTCGGCCTCGCGCCGCGAACACACGCCCGCGCGCGCCAGTATCTTGGCAATCCGGCCTTCAGGCGGGGCAATTTCAGGTTTTTCTTTCATGGCGTCTGTTTAGCAGCAAGACGCCTGCTTGTCGCATCAAGAAGCGAACGTACTACCATCAGCTTTTTCAATGACAGAAAGAAGTTGCTTAGCCAGCATGCCTTTTAATATTTCTTCCATTACAGACACATCGACATTACCCGTTATGCGAAGCGCTTCATCAGCGGCGACCAGCGCATGAAAATAGGCCGATCTGTTTTCCTGTATTTGCTGCGGTATTGATGGCGTCCCTGGCAGCAATACTTTAAGGGCAGAACATAGCACGATATATGATATGGCTCTGGTGGTGCGGCCATTACCATCCAGAAACGGATGAATCCAATTCAGTCGCCACATGACATAGGCCGCCAAATGCAGGGCAGTTTTCTCATGTAAATTATCATTGACATAATCACACATTTCTTGGACTAGCGTCTCAACAAGATGTGCGGGTGGCGGTTGATGTTCACTCCCATTAATGCTCACGGCAGTGCCCCGCCATTCACCCGGGTTTTGAAGCAAGCCTTCTACTGCAACGCTTTGCAGCAACTGAACAAGTGAAGGCCTCAGTGCAAATGGCCGATCTGGCTCAAGAAAGTAGTTGATAACATCGGCAGCCAGTTGGGTTTGTTTAAGGCCGTTGGCAGACTCGCGCTCAGCAATCTTTACACGTCTTGCGTCTTCATTCTCTTTCTGCCCGTCCGTTGGCAATGACTACCGATCCTTGAGTGCTGCGTCCGCCACTCGGTCCACCAATTCACGCGTGATATTTGGGTTCTCAAAAGCTGTATTACCGTAGGCAAAACTGCGTCTTTGTTCTTCCCACTGTTCTTCAGTCATTTTCACGGCACGGGACATCTCAATTAGCCTTGAAAGGTTAGGTTCTTTGGACATCGCATTCTCCTTGATCTTTATGCCGAATCACACACCGGCACTGATCTTTCAGTATGTATATTAGGATGGACATATTACCAATTTGGTTATTTTCCCATATTCTGCCCCCCATGAGCAATAATTACATGCAATTGGCGTTGGCGGAGGCGGAGGAAGCGGCCCGCCTGGGGGAGGTGCCGGTGGGGGCGGTGATCATTGACCCCGCCACGGGCACGGTGCTGGCTGGGGCGGGCAACCGGACCCTGACCGGTAACGACCCGACCGCCCACGCAGAAATGCTGGTCATTCGCGCGGCGGCGGCTCTGATCAAGAGCCAGCGCCTTACGGGGCTGGATCTATATGTGACGCTGGAGCCCTGCGCCATGTGTGCGGCGGCCATCAGCTTTGCCCGTATCCGGCGGCTTTATTATGGCGCGGACGATGAAAAAGGGGGCGGCGTTCAGCACGGACCGCGCTTTTTTACGCAGGCAACCTGCCATCATGCACCGGAAATCTACGGAGGTATTGACGCCGTGCGCGCGCAAGGGCTTTTACGTGCTTTCTTCGCGGCGAAGCGTTAAAGTGCGGCATCGTAATTAGACAAAAACAGGGGAGGCCCGGGAATGGATTTCGAACATAGTGAGCGCACCAAAGGCTTGATGGAAAAACTGCAGAAATTTATGGATGATCATATTTATCCGAACGAGCAGACCTTTGCCGATCAGATGGAGGCCTTTGGCGTCAACCGCTGGCAGACACCGCAAATTATTGAAGACCTGAAAGTCAAGGCAAAGGCCCAGGGGCTGTGGAACCTGTTCC
>JAUSQH010000023.1 GCA_030652895.1 Alphaproteobacteria bacterium | reverse complement strand
GCCGTTCTGCCACTGGCCGACGGTCCAGAAGTTCTCGATCGTCTGGTTCTTGAAGCGCCACTCGCCCATCACGGTCTTGAAGCTGTTCTTCTTGATGTAGTCGGTGACGGCGGCGCGGTCGACGCCGCCCGTGCCTTCGATGGCCTGCTCCAGCACCTGCAGACTGGCGTAGGTCACCGGGCCGGCCCAGTAGTCGGCGTCGCTGCCGCTGAGCTTCTTGTGGGCTTCGTAGAAGCCTTTCATCTCCGGCGCGTCGAGGTTGACGCCGCCAGCGCCCAGCACGCCTTCGGCCGACTTGCCGTACTTGCCCAGGAAGGCCGGGAACGGCGTGCCGACGGCGGAGTAGTAGGCCTTGACGTTCAGGCCCTCGATCTTCGCCAGCTCGGCCAGCGAGAAGCTGTCCGGCGGGTAAGACCAGGCGACGAAGGCGTCGGGGTTGGCCGCCTTGGCGCCCTTCATCACCGGCGCCAGATCTTGCGTGCCCAGCGGGTAGGACTTGTCATAGACGATGTCCAGACCATGCTTCTTGAAGATCGGCCGCGCCGCTTCGGCCAGCTCGATGCCGAAAGCGTCGGCGACGTTGACCATCGCGACCTTGTTGCCGATCTTGCCGTCCTTGTGCAGCTTGCCCAGCACGTCGGCCACCGAGTTGGCGAACGCCGTCGTCGTGCCCAGCGTGAAGAAGATCGTCGGGTAGCGCTTGGCCAGCTCTTCGGTCTTGTCGGTGATGGCGCTGACGGCGATCTGCGGGTAGCCATGCTTGGCGAACACCGGCGCCACGGCCAGGTTCATGCCGGTGCCGTAAGGGGCGATGATGAAATCAGCCTTGTCCTGGGTGATCAGGCGCTCGACGGCCTTGATGGTCTCGCCCGGGTTGGTGCGGTCGTCGTACTCGATCAGTTCGAGCTTGCGCTGGCTGCCGTTCTTCATCTTCAGGCCGCCGCGCTCGTTGACCTGGGCGACCCACATCTTGATCGCCGGCCAGTGGGTGACGGCGGCGCCGCCGGCCAGCGGGCCGG
>JAUSQH010000020.1 GCA_030652895.1 Alphaproteobacteria bacterium | reverse complement strand
GCGGCGGCGGCGGCGGCGATCATCGTCACGGCCATCGCCATCCCCGCGCGGCCGCCCGCAGCACCGGCGGAACCAGCGTTGAAGCCAAACCAGCCAACCCATAGCAGGGACGCGCCAATAATGCTCAATACCAGATTATGCGGCGCGAAATTATGCCCCCCACCGGTGCCATAACCATCCCGCTTGCCAATGATCAGTGCCGCCACCAAACCAGCGACGCCAGCATTGATATGCACGACAGTGCCGCCAGCAAAATCGAGTACGCCTTCGCCCCACAATATGCCCATCGGATGCCAGACCCAATGCGCAATCGGCGCATATACGATCAATACCCATAGCGTAGTGAACACCAGCAGCGACGAAAATTTCATACGATCGACAAACGCCCCGGTGATCAGCGCCGGAGTAATGATGGCGAAGGTCATCTGGAACATCATGAACACGCTTTCCGGAATGGTGAATTGCGCAGCCGCATCTCCCATTCCCGCCCCCAGGAGGAACGGCGCATCCATTTCAATGCCATGCAACAGAAAGCGGCTCATGTCGCCCACAAATGGGGTGCCATTGCCAAACGCCAGGCTGTAGCCAAGTACCATCCACAGCACCGCCACCAGACAGCAGATGGCGAAGCTCTGCGTGACTGTCGCCAGCACGTTCATCTTGCGCACCATGCCGCCGTAAAATAGCGCCAGGCCAGGTATGGTCATCATTAACACCAGAGCCGTCGAGGTCAGCATCCACGCGGTGTCCCCGGTATCAATTGTGGCTGCAGGCGCCAGCGCTTCAACTGCCTCCTGAGCGACAGCGGGGTCAGCCAGGCCAAACCCGGCAAGCGCCAGAACTGCGGCCAGCAAAGAATATTTTATAAGAATTTGCATTTTACTCTCCATAAGCCGTTTACAGCGCGTCGGCGTCTTTTTCGCCGGTGCGCACGCGTACGACCTGATCAAGGGGGGAAACGAAAATTTTACCGTCACCGATCTGCCCGGTACGTGCTGCGGCGACAATGGCGTCAATCACGGCATCAACCTGATCGGTCGAAACGGCCAATTCCAGCTTGAGTTTTGGCAAAAAACTGACCGCATATTCTGCCCCACGGTAAATTTCCGTGTGACCCTTTTGTCGGCCGTACCCTTTCACTTCGGATACGGTCATGCCTTCAATGCCCAGGCCGGTAAGCGCCTCACGCACTTCGTCCAGCTTGAA
>JAUSQH010000311.1 GCA_030652895.1 Alphaproteobacteria bacterium | reverse complement strand
CCGCACTTGTTGCGGGGTCCAGGATCCCAAACTCAGGCCTTTGCGTGTGACTCCTGGACCCCGGAATAAATCCGGGGTGACAGACAGAGTGCTTTGAGTGCGTCAATCTGATCAATAATCGGTCTAAATGAAAATCGTAGCTTTAGTTGTTGGTATTTGGATCTACTGGATAGGCAATGTTGCGACGTTCGTGAAGCTGACGTTCTTCGATGGGTACAACTACACTTGGTGGAACTGGATTGTTGTCATCGGAATAAATGAGTTTCTGGCGGCGATCTGGCCTATTTACTGGATTGTGCTACGGCCATTGTTTGGCCACTAGAAAATCTTCCAGTTAGATAGCCTTTAAGGTCGCGCGCACTTCGGTGGGGGTGGCAAGCGTGCCGCCAGCAGTAGTGATGGCTTTTACGGCGGCCTCGGCGATCTGGACATTGGTCTGGGTGCTGCCATGACGGCCATCCTCCAGGCCCACGCGCACATGCCCGCCCAACTGAACCGCCTGCGCCAGGATTGGCGACAAATCGACATCCAGCCCGGCGATCATCCACGGCGCATTGGGCGCTTCTTCTTTCAGCAGTTCGTGGAATGCGGTCAGCGCGTAATCGCGCGGCGGATAGCTGAAGGTGAAATGATCGCTGAACATCAGCCGGTAGATGGGCTGCCCTGCTTTGGGCTGTTCTGCGGCCAGCCGGGCGCCCATGCGGATAAAGCCCGGTTCATAACAGGCATAGGCCATCGGTACGCCGTGTTCGGCGGAAATGCGCAACCCGGCGCGCACATGGGCGGCGGTGTTGGCGTATAGAAATCCGTCACGGCCCGCCTTCAAATCCCGTTCATGGGCAAAATTCATGGAGCCAGGATCCAGTGCGCCCCATTCACACAGCCCCCGGTCCGCCAGCCCCTTCAGCGCCGCAAACCGGTCGGCAGCGCCCTTGGTGCCGGCGATATCCGAATTATCATCGGCGGGCAGGGTGGGATAGACAATGGCGTCGCTATGTTCGCGGACCCCCGCGACGATAGCCGCGTATAATTCCGGGTCATCCTTCTGCCTGCCTGTGGCTTCGTCATAGGAATGAAAATGAATGATCGCGGCGCCCGCCTTGATGCAGGCCAGCGCGTCCGCCACGATTTCCTTGACGGTTATTGGCAGATGGGGTTGCACTCTCCGCCCCCAGGGGCCGTTGACCGCAACTTCCAGCCAGGTTTTGTGCGCCATGATTGTTTCCTTCGTTTCTATCGTTGAGGGCAAGTCTAACCGGGCTTGCTCACCACCGCCAATATCCACCCGCGCAGCCAGTGCAGCGAAGGGCGTTTGCGCAAGAAAAGTTCATATTTTGAACCTAATAAGAAGGCGTAACGGTTGAACATGAAATAGTTTGGATATTGTCCAAGATACTCGAAAAGTTCAATTTTTAATCCGGAATCCTGGCAAAGCCGCTCAATTTTTGTGCGGCTGTTGGTACGGTAGCGGGTCGGGAACGTATCTTCCATCTCGCGCCCTTCCGTCCGGTTGACGATGATAGGGTGCAAAGAATTTGGTACGATCATGGCGATGATTGAGGCGTAGTCCCAGATGTTCGCCGTGAGAAAAACGAGCCTTCCCCCGGGTTTCAGCACGCGTTGCATTTCCTGATAGCATTCCTGTGGGCGATCGATATGCTCCATCACAGCACGGCAATAAGCCAAATCGATGCTGGCGTCGGCAATATCTTTAAGATTCGCCATGTCATTAATATGCAGTTCCAGGTCTGGCAGGGCTTTCGTTTCGGGGGTGAACTCCACTAATTCAACACCTATAAGACGCGCCGCCTTTCCCCGCATTCGTCTAAGGTTGGGAGCGGTTCGGCCACACCCGATATCCAGGACAGTATCGGAAGGCTTGAGATATTTTAGAACCGTGTCTTCAAAAATGGTGTTGGGGTGCTTATCCCCGCCAAAATATTTTTCTTTTAGCTCCGCGACAGTGCCGACCATATCCCCCCCCTAAAATCAATTTGGCGCTCATCGCCCACAGCATCTGATTTCTTCGTCACGCTTGACAAGCTTAACACGCACCTATGAAATGCTTTAAACAAGAAATCTTCTCAGGAGAGGAATGCGCCATGCGTGACGGATACAAGATCGTTGATACCGATTGCCACCAGATGGAAAATCAATCCGTATGGTCGGATTATATCGATGCGCCTTTCAAGGGGCGCGAACCAAAGCCCGCCGAATATAAGGGCAAAAAATATTTCTGCGTCGAGGGGGAGCCAGTGCAGCCGCCCGAGGAAGAAGGCAATTATCCAATGCACGCCCCGGAATTCCTGGACGCGGTGAACAAGGCGATGCAACGTTTCAAGCGCGCCCGCGACACACGTTTCAGCCCGGAAAGCCGGCTAATGGATATGGATGAGGAGGGCGTTGATATCCAGATCATGTACCCGACCATTGGCGGACAAATTCTGGGACGCGAATTCAAGGACCCGGAGCTGCTGGCCGCCATCTGCCGCGCCTATAATGACTGGAGCCGGGAATATTGTTCAAAAGATCCCAAACGCCTGCGCTGGGCGGCGATGCTGCCGCTGCAGGCGACCGGCCTGGCGATCGAAGAGGCAAAACGCGCGGCAAGCAACGGCGCTGTGTCATTCTATGTACGGCCCAATCCAATCTGTGGCCGGGGCCTGCATCATCCGGAAAATTGGCCGCTCTGGGATGTGGTGGAAAAACTGAACATTCCGCTTAGCCTGCATGATAGCGGGTCACCACGTATCCCTTCATTTGGCGATCGCATGGAATCTCATACGGCGGGGCATATTCTGTCACACCCGTTTGAGGCGATGTCGGCGATGGCCGGGCTGATCTGGTTTGGCGTTGCCGAACATTTTCCCAAACTGCGTATCGTACATGTGGAGGCAGACGCTGGCTGGACCCCCTACTGGCTGCAACGCATGGAGCAGCATTATGATTTCTCCGGAAAAGCGGAACATCCGCACATGCACAAGACACCGACTGAATATTTCAAGCAAAACTTCTTTGTCGCGGCGCGTGGCGATGAACGCACGCTGGGCGCGGCCATCGATCTGGTGGGGGATGATTACTTTTTGTTCAACACAGATTATCCGCATCCGGACGGCACGTTCCCGTGGGGCATGAAAAGCCTGACGGATCAGCCGATCTCCTCCGACGCCAAGCGCAAAATACTCTGGGACAATGCGGTACGCGCCTTCAATCTTGCTGCCTGATCGCACAAAGGAAAAAACACATGGCGAATACCAGCAATTCAAAAAAGGTCGTGCTTATCCCGGGTGAAGACGCAGCACCGGAAGCGTTTCACCCCACCGTGGCGCTGATCGGCCAGCTCGATGTTCCCATTGAATGGGATGTCCCGCCGGTCGGCGAGGCAGGGATTGCGCAGATGGATGATCCGTTCCCCGATATTGCGCGGCAGGCCATCGACAATGCCGACTGCACCTTGTTCGGCTCCACCAACGGAACCAGCGGGCGGGCGATGCGCCATCTGCGCTGGGGCAAGAAAACTTACGCCAATGTGCGCCCGGCGCGCTGGTTTCCCGGCTGCAACAGCCCGCTGAAGAACCCGCAGGGTATTGATCTGGTGATTGTGCGCGAGAACATGGAAGACACCTATGTGGGCGTGGAAGGTGATCTGGCCGACCTGGCGCCGATTAATTTCATCAGCCGGCTGCACCGCAAACCGGTCCAGGATATGGGCAAGGGAAAATATGCACTGAAGGTGATTACGGAGGCCTGCACCCAGCAGATCACGGCCTTTGCCTGCGAACTGGCGCTGAAACGCTCGGCCGTCAGCGGCAAGCGCCCCCACGTCACCAGCGGCACAAAGCATAATATCTCTCCCGTCGCCGATGGGTATTTTCTGGAAGTGGCGCGCGAGACGGCAAAAAAATATCCGGATGTGCTGTTCGATTCACTACTCGCTGATGACCTGGTGCACAAATTAGTGGTGAAGCCGCAGGCTTTCGATGTCATCGTGCTGCCCAATCTGTATGGGGATCTGTTTTCCGATGCGGCGGGTGGTGTGATCGGTGGACTGGGACTGGCTCCCAGCGGCTGCTATGGAAAGGACTATGCCTATTTCGAATCCGCCCATGGTTCGGCCCCCGACATTGCCGGCCAGAATATCATCAATCCGACGGCGACGATTTTGTCGGCGGCCATGATGCTGGAATATCTGGATTTTACCGAGGCGTCCGCGCGGCTGGTGAAAGCGGTTGAAAAAGTCTATGCAGAAGGCCGGCATCTGACCCCCGACCAGGGTGGCAAATCAAGCACGACCGAATTCTGTGACGCCGTGGCGAAGATGCTTTAGCAGGCTACTGAAAGCCTATATCTTTCTTGTTCCGGGCGTAGCGGCGAATCTCATCGAACTGCAGCGAGATCCGCCGCGCGCGGCCCGGGCCAACAACAGGTCTGAAATTATAAAGACCGGATTTAAACTTTAAGCACATCCTGCAAATGTTCGCCCAGTTGATGCGGGCTCAGATGCGTCAGGTCTTTATGCAATTCAGATTTAATCAGTTTCGCCGCCTGCGGGTCGAGATCGGCGCGCAAATCACCTAAGGCTTTTGGCGGCGCCACGAGAATCAGCTGCTCGAAAACATGCGCGTTCAAACCGTCCTTGATGGCGCTCGCCACCCGCTTGATAAACTCATGCTTGGCATGTTCATGCGGGTCTGTGGATGGCGCCATGGCGTGGCGTCCCGGGCCGGCGCTGCTGAAACTGACGCCAGGGCGGTCGCTGCCGATTTCATGACTGGCTTGCTTGTTGCCGATCAGATCATGATCAAGGGCGGGAACGAGTCCTGTGCCGGGGCCTTCGTTCAAAAATATGCGCGCATGCGCCCCGTCCGCCACCACGACCCAGGTTTTTTTATGCTTGATCTTCATCTGCTTACTCCAGTGTTTCCAATTCCAGTTTTAAGGCCAGCAACCGCAATATGTCTTTCAAGGCGACTATTCCTTCGAGTTTGCCTCTGTTGACAACCAGCAGGCGGCTGTTGTCACCGCGCTGCATTCGGGAAATTGCCAGCACGGCGTCGGCGTTCGCATCAATCATATTATCCTGTGAGCAGGGTGACATAACCGCGCGAACCTGAACATCCTGCCACTGCGGTTGGGGGATCTGTTTGATCTGCCTCAAACCGATCGTGCCTAAAACGCCATTCTCATCAACAACCGGGTATATGTCATGGCCGGAAACATAGACATAGTCATCGACCAGTTCCTGAAGACTCATATTTGGCGGCACCGTAACCAGGTCGCGGGTCATGAAGCGATGCACGGGCTGACCTTCCAATGCCTGGCGGGTGCGCAACTGGGTATAGGATGAACCGGCAGCACCATTGAGAAACAGCCCAATTATCGCTATCCACAGGCCACCAGCAATATCGCCCTGTAGTGCCGCAAGTACGCCCAGCACGACAAACCCGATCCCGAACGCCGATCCAATCCGCGATGCGTGCCGGGTGGCCCAACGCATGTCGCCCTTCCAGTGCCATAATGCGGCGCGCAGCACCCGCCCCCCATCCAGAGGGAATGCGGGAACAAGATTAAACGTCGCCAGCATGGCATTGATCAGGGCAAGATAACCAAACAGCGCTGAAACCGGTGAAGGGACGTCATTTCCTCCAGCCAGGGAGGAGGCGATGAAAAACCCCAGAGCCAGCACATAGCTGGAAATCGGTCCAGCAATCGCCATCAAAAACTCGACTTTCGGGCTTCCGGGCTCATCCTCCATCTCGGCCACGCCGCCAAAAATGAATAAGGTAATGCCGCGTATGGGAAGCCCGTACATTCGCGCCACAAGCGAATGACACATTTCATGGAATATGATCGAACTGAAAAGGCCTGCGGCGCCCAGAACGCCTACGCTCCAATATAATGCGCCGGAGCGACCTGGAAGTTGGGCAGGGAAATACCCCGTCGCCAGCGCCCAGCTAACCAATATGGCCAAAAGAACCCAACTTGCGTCGAGCTTGACCTCAAAGCCAAATAGACGAAAAAGTGTGATATGCCTGCCAAACATTTATCGCTCGTATTGCCTCCGTTTCACGAACTGTCTCACTCGAGCGGCGTTACTTAATCAATTACTAACCATACGCGTAATCAAATAGGATGCACAAAAGTTTATGTCAGGGGCGGGGGTCCATTCGGGAGACGTAGCATGCTTAAAGATTTGACCAGTCCGGATTATACGGCGCCTGATTTTGATGCCCGGTTTCAAACTGATTTCGAAAAGCTGGTGCTGTGGCGGCGTGATGAGCGTCATTTTCGTCCCGATCCGGTGGACGAGGAAGTATTTCAACGGCTGATTGATCTGTCCTATTTCGCGCCATCCGTTGGCAATAGCCAGCCTTGGCGGTTTGTACGTGTCGATAGCGCCACATGCCGTGGTGCGGTGATCAAGAACTTCAACCGTGCCAACTCAAAGGCGCTAGCCGATTATAAGGGCGAGCGCGCGGCGCTTTATGCCAGGCTGAAGCTCGCCGGTTTACAGCAGGCGCCTGTGCATCTGGCGGTATTTACCGACGAAAACACCGAACAGGGGCACCGGCTGGGCCGCAAGACAATGCCTGAAATGCTTCGATATTCAACTGTCACGGCCGTGCATACTATCTGGCTCGCGGCGCGGGCATACGGACTTGGGGTGGGCTGGGTATCGATTTTACAGCCGGCGGGCATCGGCCAAATTCTTGATGTGCCGCACGGCTGGAAACTTGTAGCTTATCTTTGTATCGGTTATCCAGCTATGGCTGAAAATATTCCGGAACTGGAGCGCAAGGGATGGGAACAGCGGCACGCGGAATGCCGTACCGTTTTGCGGCGGTAAATTGACCGGGCGAACCGGCGTAGTGATTTGCGGCCATGGCAGCCGCGAGGCCGGCACAGTGCACGAGTTCGCGGCGCTGGTGCGCGATGTAGCGGTGCGCGTCCCGCAATACAGAATGGAATCCGGTTTTCTGGAATATGCAGCCCCCACAATTCAGGATGGGCTGGAAAAACTACGCCGGGCGGGATGCGCAAGAATACTGGTGATACCGGGAACCCTGTTCAGCGCAGGCCATGCGCAACAGGATATCCCATCCATCTTGCGAAACTTCGCGGCTGACTTTCCTGAAGTCCAGATCAGTTATGGACGGGCGTTTGACGTTGATACTAATTTCGTGCGCGCCGCCTGCGGGCGCGTGCGCGATGCAATTGACGCCGCACCTGGCGTCATCGCGCCTGAGGAGACCGCATTGCTGGTTGCCGCGCGCGGTGCGTCAGACGCCGATGTACTAGCCACAATGGAAGCGGTCACCCGCCTGATACAGGATGACATAAAGCTTGCGAGTGTTCAGACAGCCTATGCCGGCATAGCTTTGCCGCGTGTTCCAGATGTTCTGGAACAGATCGCCGCCTGTTCCTATAAACGGGTGATCCTGCTGCCCTATTTTCTGTTCACTGGAATGCTGGTAAAGCGGATATATGAACAGGTAGACAGCATTGCGGCGCGTTACCCGGCGACGCAGTTTGTCAAAACATCATATCTAAGTAATCATCCTCTTGTGATCGATAGCTTTATCGCGCGGATAGATGAAACAGATAGAGCAGGAACTGTGATGAATGGCTGAAGCGCCAGAGTTTGACATGCCCGAATTTATTCCGGGAACAGTGTGGCTGGTAGGCGCCGGGCCTGGTGATCCAGGATTATTGACCCTGCTGGCGCTGCATGGGCTGCGCCATGCGGATGTGATCGTTTACGACGCCCTGGTAAATGCGGACATTCTGAAGCTCACCCGGCCGGGCGCCAATATGATCTATGCGGGTAAGCGGGGCGGGCGGCCATCCGCCAACCAGCCGGATATTTCGAGGACGCTGGTTGAACTGGCCAAAGCAGGACAGCGGGTGTTGCGCCTGAAAGGCGGTGACCCGTTTGTATTTGGCCGCGGTGGCGAAGAAGCCCTGAGCCTGGCGCAAAATGGCATCCGCTTTCGTATTGTTCCGGGAATCTCCGCCGGCATTGGAGGCCTGGCATACGCGGGAATTCCGGTGACGTTTCGCACCATCAATTCCGCGGTCACGTTTGTTACCGGGCATGATTCAGATGGCGGGACGCCCGCAGGCCTGGATTGGCAAGCCCTCGCAAGAGGTTCGCCGGTTATCGTCATATATATGGCATTGCGTCAGCTTGACGCCATTTCACAGCGTCTTATCGCGGCCGGGCGGCCGGGCGATGCCGC
>JAUSQH010000593.1 GCA_030652895.1 Alphaproteobacteria bacterium | reverse complement strand
TATTTTCGCGAGATCATGATTTCCCGCATTGCACCGGTCAGCCGCGAAATGATCCTGAACTTTGTCAGCGAACAGGTACTGGAGCTGCCGAAGTCGTACTAATGGGGTGGATTTGAAGTTCCAGCTTTTTTCACGGTCGGCCCAATGCAGAAACTTCAGATCCTGAGACACACGGGAATCATCAGGTTGCCCACGTCCAAACTGATTCCAGAATTTACATCTGGACTTTTTATGCAGTCTGGCGAAGTGGGGAATCGGAATGCGGGCCTATTATTGTTCTGGCCATGAAAGAAAATATCAGCAAGAGTTGAAAGTATAAAAATAATTATTGACCGGTCACACAAATAAACCGGCGAAGTGGGGAAGCACAATGAGCGACGTTTCAAATGCGCCGGCACAACAGGCTGGAGTGTCGTTCACCGATAATTACCGCCGATATGTTCTTGGTATTCTGGTCGTCGTGTATGTTTTCAACTTCATCGACCGGCAGATCCTGTCGATCCTGTTGCAGCCGATTAAACTGGATCTTGGTCTTTCCGATACACAACTCGGGCTTCTTTCCGGCATCGCTTTTGCGGTTTTTTATGTGGGCTTCGGTATTCCGCTCGCGCGTCTCGCCGATCGCAGTTCGCGCGTAAATATTATCAGCGGATCGCTGGCGGTGTGGAGCGCGATGACGGCGGTGTGCGGGCTGGCGCAAAATTTCTGGCAGTTGCTGGCGGCGCGGATTGGCGTGGGCATTGGCGAGGCAGGGTGCAGCCCGCCGGCTCATTCCCTGATTTCGGATTATTTCGCGCCGGAGTCACGCGCGACCGCACTGAGCATTTATTCGCTGGGTATTCCAATCGGCGTCATGGTCGGATTTCTGGTCGGCGGCTGGATCGAAGAATATTTCGGCTGGCGCGTTGCCTTTCTCGTTGTCGGGTTACCCGGAATTCTGATGGCGATACTCGTCAGGATGACCATAAAGGAACCGCCGCGTGGCCATTCCGAGCCTGTGCGGGATCATGGCGTACAGTTGCGTCTGGCGGAAGTGGCGGGATATCTGTGGGGACGCCGCGCGTTTCGCCATGTCGCGTTCGCCGCTGGTCTGCATGCCTTTGTCGGCTATGGCGTGATCAGCTGGCTGCCGTCCTTTCTGGCCCGGTCACATCAGATGGGGGGCGCCGAGATAGGCACCTGGCTGGCCCTCTTGGCGGGTATTGTTGGCGGCTTGGGGACTCTGGCGGGCGGTTATCTGGGCGACCGGTACGCCAAAAGGGACCGCCGCTGGTATGTGTGGCTTTCGGCTATTTCTCTCCTGTTGACAATACCATTTTCTATATTCGCATTCCTGGCGGAGAGTAAATACTGGGCGCTGACTTTGTATATCCTGCCGACATTTTTTGGGGCCTTTTATCATGGTCCGACACTGGCGGTTATCCAGGGATTGGCGCAAGTACGGATGCGCGCGATTTCGGCGGCGGTATATTTGTTTATCGTGAATTTGGTCGGTCTGGGTCTGGGGCCCTTGGCGGTTGGCGTCCTGAGTGATTTGCTGACCCCAAGTTTTGGTGTTGAATCACTGCGGTATGCGCTGCTGGGCGTATTTATGGTCAACATCTGGTCTGCTATTCATTATTTCTTTGCGGCGCGGACACTGCGCGCGGATCTGGATTCGAACCCGGATAGAATTGCTGTTTAGTTTTTCCGTTGAACAATCATGCTGCGGACGGGAATCATTTTTTTTGGCTACATAACAGCAGCAACGATTTCGGCGCGTAATAATTATTGATCGGCCGATAAATTGACCGGCGAATTGGGGGATGTAAATGAGCAACGCACCGGCTACACCTGCAAAGCAGGAGCGTGTCTTTTTTACCCCGCGCTACCGGCAATATGTTTTGGGCATATTGCTGGTGGTCTATGTTTTCAACTTCATCGACCGGCAAATCCTTTCGATCCTGCTGGAGCCGATCCGCAAGGATCTTGATCTTTCCGATACCCAGCTTGGCTTTTTGTCCGGTATCGCGTTTGCGATTTTTTACGCAACGATGGGTATTCCTATCGCGCGCCTGGCGGATCGCAGTTCCCGGGTGAATGTTATCTCCTGGGCGCTTGCCGCCTGGAGCATGATGACGGTGGTGTGCGGTTTTGCGCAAAATTTCTGGCAGCTTATGCTGGGCCGTGTTGGGGTGGCGGTTGGTGAGGCAGGCGCAAGCCCGGCGTCGCATTCTTTGATTTCGGACTATTTCGCGCCCGAGACACGGGCGTCTGCGATGGGCATTTACGCCATGGGGGTTCCTATCGGTACACTGATAGGATTGCTGGCGGGCGGCTGGCTTGTCCATTTCTTTGATTGGCGCACCGCGTTCATCGTTGTGGGTTTGCCAGGTGTGCTGATGGCGATCATCGTACGCATGACGGTGAAAGAACCGCCACGCGGCAACAGTGAAGCAGTACTGAAAGACCAGACGCCGGTCCCGCTTAAACACGCCATAAAATATCTATGGGCGCGGCCCTCGTTCAGACATGTGGTGCTTGCGGTCGCGTTTCATGCCTTTGTCAGCTATGGTTACAATGGGTGGCTGCCGGCGTTTTTCGCGCGTTCCTATCAAATGAGCAGCGCTGAAATCGGCAGTTGGCTGGCTCCGATGATTGGTATTTTTGCCGGGCTTGGCACTTTCCTGGGGGGCTATATATCGGACTATTTCGCGAAACGAGACCGGCGCTGGTATGTCTGGATTCCCGGCATAACCCTTGCGATCAGCGTACCATTTTTCATTCTCGCGTTTATGGCCGATGATAAATATATGACTCTGGGGCTGCTGGTTGTGCCGCTATTTTTTAATTATATCTATCTTGGGCCGACTTTTGCGGTGATTCAGGGATTGGCCGAAGTGCGTATGCGGGCCATGGCCTCAGCCATTTTGTTATTTGTCATCAGCCTGATAGGTCTTGGCCTGGGGCCATTTCTGGTCGGCGTATTGAGCGATTTTCTGAAACCTGAATATGGTGAGGAATCCCTCCGCGTCGCGCTGATTTTTGTGTTCCTGTTCAACATATGGTCAGGGATACATTATTACATCGCCGGCCGTACACTGCGCGAGGACCTTGACGCAAACCCCGACCTGGCCAAGAGCTAGTAATTTGTACTGTGATTGCCGGGTTTATAACGGGCCCAGGATTCCTCTGGAACTGAGTCAAAGGTCATAACGCCGTTCCTGGCGCGGTTTGGATGTACACAGATTAAATCCTCAAAGCCATGCGGCACAAGCGGTTTGGGTGGTGTTTCTCCGTCCAGGCTTAATTCATAAAGCCCCCAGCGGCCGGCGCGATTGGAATGCACTAACAGCACTTCACCTTTGGGATCTGGAAAAGGGGAATGGGTCAACCCGATGTCGTCATTTGCGAGCGGGTTCCATTGCGCCGTTTCGGGATCAACCCATCCAACCTGATGGCGTTCATTGCTGATCGCGGCAAAGCCATAGATTCGTTTACCATCCGGGGACCAGGCTGGGCGGAACAGAGTGACCGGCACGTTAAGCTTACGCGGCTTGGCGCCGCCATCAGTGGGCACCAGCCAAAGCCCGGTGCTGCCGCCGCGAATGGAGACGAAACAGATGGTTTTACCATCCGGGCTCACGCTTGGACGAAGATCCTGCACCGGGCCATTGGTTATCTGACGCACATCGCTGCCGTCGGGTTTCATGGAGAATATGTGCAATATCAAATCGCGCCGCATCGGCCCTGTCGGATTTTCATCAAAAACCGACTCCACCATTTCGGGAGTTTGCTTTACGCCGCCGTCGGATACATAAACGATGCGCTCGCCGTTCAGGCAATAGGCCGGATGGCGGGCGCCCGTATTATTAGAAGTTAACGGCTCACAATCATTACCATCCAGATCGGCACGCCAAATGCGTGGCGGACCCGAGGGGCCGCCCCAAAACAGCGCATGTTCGCCACCTGGGTCAATGGCTGATTGAAAATAAGCCCCATCGCCAGGCGATATACAAACTGGATCACTTCCAGGAAGCCACGAATAAACATCGAATCGGAGCAATTTTTCGCCCTCTTTTATACCAAACCTGAGTGTAAACACGCTTGCCCATTTTCGGAACCCGATAAGGGTAACCCAACCCGCCGCGAGAAAGTCAAAAATATAACTATTATTTTAAAAACATACCCCACCCTGTGACGTCCGCAAAAAAAACGGCGCCCTCGTTGCAGGGCGCCGTAATACTACTCGGTAGCGTTAAAAGCCGATGCGGAATTATTCGGCCGCGTTAAGTGACACGAACAAACCGCCTGCCTTGTTGATTTCTCGCAAGGCGCGAATACCCTCGTCGGCGATTTCATCACCAATCATGCGATCACCCTCAACATGAAGCTCTTCCATATCGACAAAGGCGGCATATTTCGGCGCAGTACGGCCAGTGATCAGACCTGCCTTCAACAGCGTCTTGATAAAAGTGCGAAATACACTCGTATTCTTGGAAAGGCTTTTGCGCTGCTTCGAATTTTCCAGCGCCGCATTGACCTGATCATTGACCCAGCGCCAATCGAGACCGAACTGCGCGTAAATGTCCTGCTTCAGTTCCGGGCTGTTCAGATTGGACAGCAGACGCTGAAACACTTCCCATGCCCAGTCTTCAATCTTGACGCGCTCTTCTTCCGGGAGATGCGGCACGGTCTTGTCCGCCCAGATCTTGCCGAATTTATGATGGAAGGCCTCGTCCGTCATGGTGAACTGGATCATGGTCCGCAGCACCGGATCATTCGTGTTGCGGAAAATGCTGGCAAAGGTGCCCATCGCCATGCCTTCCAGCACCATCTGCATGCCGACCAGTTTCTTCCACACGATCGGCGTTGCAACCAGTTCGGTCAGCAGGCCGCGCAGTACGCCACCGCAAGGGCGGACATGGCCAAAACGCGACAACAGATAATTGGTGAACGCCGTCGCATGACGGGCCTCTTCACGCGCCTGATTGGAGGCATACTCCTGTGCGCCGGGGTCCAGCAGGATGTGGCACAGACTGGCTGAAAGGTTCATGGCCGCCTGTTCGCCATGTAGAATGCCGGACAGCATATGATGGTTGATCATGTTGCCGAACTTGACGCGATCCCCGGGCGCCACCTTGTCTACGACGCCGCATTTGAATTCGATGATGGTGTCTTCGGGCATCACAAGTTCTTTATTGATGTCGAAGGGCTGGCTGAAATCGACATATTTCGGGTCCATCGGATCCCAGAAATGGTCGTGGGTCGCGGCGATAATTTTATCAAAGGCGCTGGAGCGCTTGCCATAACGCTCCGGCGTCAGCATCGCGGGAAAATCATCGGGCGCGCAGGCCTCATAAGCCGGATCATAATTCAGGTTCAGGTCTTTGCTCATGGCGCACCTCCAGCCGGTTATCAAAATATGCAAATGTCAGGATAACACAAAATCCCCAAACAGCAAGCTTTTGAAGCGAGTGTATTAGGATTTTTACGCGACGTTAGAAAATCGTCATACACCCGAACCAGTTAGCCCAATTGGGACAGCTCCTATCCGGCGACTCTCCTGCCGCTGGCGATGATGTGCTTGCTATCGAGCGATTCGATCTCGGCGTCGCTATAGCCGAATTCGCGCAGCACCTCGATGGTATGCTCGCCAAAACCGGGCGTGTCGCCCCGGGGCTGGGCGTCTTCACCATCATGAAAGCGCACCGGGGTCGCCACGGATTTATATGTCTCGCCGTTCTTGCGCGTCACGTCGACAAAGGCGCCCGTGGCATGGGCTTGCGGGTCTACAACGACCTGTGCGGCAGTTTGCACCGGGGCCCATACCAGATCCGCATCATCAAATATCCGTCCCCATTGCTCCATTGTCTTTTTCGCGAAGGTTGCGTCGAGAATGGCGACCAGTTCGGGCGCATTCTTGCGGCGTCCAAGTGGGGTGGAAAACCGCTCATCCTCGGCATATTGCTCAAGCCCAATGGCGTTGGCGAGTTCCGGCCAATCTTTTTTTGTCTGGCGCGGAAGGTAGGCAAACCAATGGTCATCCCCGGCCTGGAAGAAATTTGTCAGTGGACTGATCGTTCGTTCACGCGGCGGGGTGGCGGCCAGTTTGCCAAAGCGCAACTGCATCGCATAGTCGGAACTCATCATATAAATGCCAGTACGCAGCAGGGACGTTTCCACCAGCCTGCCCTTGCCGGTTTTTTCGCGCTCATACAGCGCGCCCATGATGCCGCCCAACGTCGTGAGGCCGGTAACATGGTCGCCCGCTGCGGTGCGCAATGGAAATGGGTTAGCCCCTTCCGGCGCCATGGTGCGGCAAGTGCCTGCGCGCGCCCAGAACGCCGCCATGTCAAAACCGGGCCGGTCGCGTTCTTCGCCCACCATGCCATAGCCGGACACGCTGGAATAAATCAGCCGTGGATTTTCTTTTTTCAAGGCCTCGTAATCTAGCCCCGCGCGCTCCAGCGCGCCGGGCCGTGTATTGGTGATGAATACGTCGGCGTCGCGCACCAGACGTTTCAGAACCGCAACGCCTTCAGGGGTAGATGTGTCAATGCAGATTGCCCGCTTGCCGCGATTATCCAGATCGAACAGCGGATTACCAAAGGACGCCGCGTCTTTCACCGGCGTCGGGAAAACCCGCCACGGATCGCCCCTGGGTGACTCGACCTTGATCACATCGGCCCCCCAGTCACGCATAATGCCGCCAGCGGAAGGCGCCGCGACATAGGTTGCCATCTCGATTACTTTTACACCCTTGAGCATTGCGCGTTCCTCTTTTTTTATTATGGGTCAGATCAAACCGGGCAGTCGGGGTCAAACACTGGCTGGCGTTTTTCGCGGTGCGATGCAACGCCTTCGCGCGCATCCGGCCCGGCAAAGCCCAACATTTCATAAGCCGTGGACGCATCAAACGACGGTCCGGCCAGGCGCAGCCAGTTGTTCAGGGCGATCTTGGTAAAGCGGATAGCGCCCTGCGCGCCCTTGGCCAGATTGCTGGCGACGCGCAGCGCTTCGTCCTGCAATTCATCCTCGCCCACGCATTTCGAGACCAGGCCGATGCGTTCGGCTTCTTCGCCCGACAGCGGTTCACACAGCA
>JAUSQH010000583.1 GCA_030652895.1 Alphaproteobacteria bacterium | reverse complement strand
CAGTCGCCGTCCTGCGCGAAGCGATCGAGGAAGGAGGGGACGACGATGCAGGCCGTCGCGCCCATATGGCCGCCGGCGTCCCTTTCATCCCAGATATGCGCGGCATAATTCGCCTCGTTTGACGCGCAGGCATAACCGGCCTTTCCCTGCCGCTGCATCTCGTTGCCGAGCGCGTTGACTTCCTTCGAGCGGTAGGCGGAGCGGATCGCGATCCGTCCGAACATTTCCTGCAGCGGTTCCAGCAGCTCTTCGCAAAGCCGCGTTCCGGCGGCGATGGCCAGATCCGGATCGTCCGGCACATTGGCCAGCCCGTGAATGGCGGCAATATCCGAAAACAGGTAATCGCGCATGAAGAACGATCGGGAGAGGCGTTCGCGTCCGAACTCGGCCAGCGTGGCGACGCTTGTCGGTTTGCGCATGATCTGGTCTCCGGCTTCCGTGTCGAATGCGCAAACGCACAAACGGCCGCGTCGCGATGTGAAGATCAGGATGCACATCCGCTTCCGGCGATGCAATCGCCGCGTCCGGTTCGCAGCGCACCTCGCGTTTGCCCCGGCACCGCCACAACAACAATTGTCATCCCGGGGCTTGTCCCCGGGACCCAATCCACTTCACCGCGAGTCGATCCACGAACGGATTTCACTCGCGTTTCCTGTTCGTCGACTTTCGCTAGTTTAGCGAAGGTGGCCGTGACCGAATTTTGTCAGCCTCCGTCGCGAGATCGATCACATGATGCACCAGCAATGCGTCAATGAGCGACAGAGCGTAGTCGCGCGATATCGGCAGCATATCCGGCGTCAGCAGGTGGTGATCGACATAGTGCTCTGCATCCCAGAGAGCTTTCGTCAACTCGCGATCTTCCGGTTCGATGCGATCCACCACCGCCTCGAAGACGATGTTGGCGGTCTCGATGAACTCCGAACGATCCGCCTCGGTGAGCGGGAGCGCCGAGATAACGGCGTGCGAATCCATGTCATTCTTGCGCATGGCAAAAAATCCTTGATGAGGTTTGTTTTTCATCGGCCTGACCGGGTCCGTCCGGTGCCGGCATTCTCTATCTGGTGGCTGTTTCGAGGCGCCAGGCGCCACCTTATGCTCACATGCGCAAGCTGAGTATAAACTGAAGAAAACCGGTATCAAGTGGTGGCAATGACGACGTGCGAAAAGCACGGTCCCGTCAATTGCAGTTGTCGGCTATTGGCTATCCTTGCTCAGAGGGCATGTGACGAGGGGTCTCCGGAGCGCCGATTGCGGCTTATTCATCGAAAGCTGAATTCGTGGATTCCTCCGTGCTGACCATCGTCCTGAAGCAACGTGTCCTCGACCGGAGGCGCGACAACAAATTCCAACTGCGCAAGATCCATGCCTTCGATAAACGGTGCAAACGCGACTACACGATGCTGGATTGCGGAGATCGGAGCAGAGAAGATTGAA
>JAUSQH010000581.1 GCA_030652895.1 Alphaproteobacteria bacterium | reverse complement strand
CAAAGCCGCCTGAGCGGAATCTTGGATTCCGACGCATCCAAACGAAGATGTGCCTCCCGTCGATACATGTACTGAACGAGATCGCGGGACACAAAGGGAACCCGCGCTTCGCGCGAAGCCGCCATCGACGCGAAATCCATTCGTCGCAGCAGGCCCGGCAGGTGAAAATGCAGGAAAAAATCCTCGACAAAGTCCAGGACCGTTTTCCCGGCCTTCATTTCTTCGACATAGCCTGCGATTCGCGGCCCGACGGGGGTGGTGTCGCTGTACCCGTAGCGTCTCAAAAATGCTTCGGCACCAGGCCATGCAGCGTCGAGGGCCCAGCGGAAGATGCCGTCATATCCGAAGAAGATCTCGTCGGCGCCCTCGCCCGTCAGTACAACTTTCTCGGAGGGTCTCATTGCCTTGCAGCAGAGATAGATCAGCCCCTCATTGGGCACACTGAGGGGCTCGCCCCGGAGACGGCAGAGCTGGCGCCAGGTTTCGCTCATTTCCTCGGCATCGGTCAGCACGACGTTGAGGTTCTTGCCGGTTTCGCGAGCCGTGTCCCGTGCGGCATCGATTTCATTGTTGTCGACGAGTCCCACGCTATAGGTCTCACGGACACTCGACAGGGCAGCAACGAGTGCACTGTCGATGCCGCCGCTGAGCATCGAGACAACCGGGACATCGCTCATCTCGTGGTTGCGCACCGAGTGGTGCAGGAGTTCGGCAAGCCGCTCCTGGTCGAACGCGGCGTGCCGTTCCACCGAGATGCCGGTGAAGCGGGAAATGTCGCCGTCCGAGTTGAGAATATGTCCGGGCAGGAGTTCCTTTACTCCTTCAAAGAATGAGTAACCGGGTGTCGGGCGGCGCGCGAGCCGTAATTCATCGAGGGATGCCGTATCGCGCGACGAGGGGCGGAGCTGATCGATCGTTGCAGGCTCGGAAGCTATGACGACAGCGTCGATCGTGTGGCTGTAATAGAGCGGTTTGATGCCGGCGAAGTCGCGGGCTGCCCACCATCGTCCGGTTCTCAGATCAACAACGACCAGCGCGAACATGCCATCCAGGTGCTGAAACGCATCGGCACCAAGGCGGGAAAAAAGTTCAATGATGGTTTCCGTATCCGATCCATGCGAACACGA
>JAUSQH010000301.1 GCA_030652895.1 Alphaproteobacteria bacterium | reverse complement strand
CCGGGAACTTGACCCACAAACTATAGTTCTCAAGAAATTCTTCTATGTCGAATTGGAAGCTCAGCCAAGCCACTCCCCCCACAAGTACGAACATGGAAAGAAGGGCTAACGCAGCGCCTGCTAAAGAGAGAATAAAGCCCCAAGGAACGAGAGAAAAAATCAACAAAGCTGCAAGAAGCGCGAGAATTCCCAAGTGAATGGAGAATACAACCGAAACCAAGACTGAAAAGCACAGACAGACGGCAATGAACACCACACAGTGAGCTAAATTGCGCAACGCGAGCAGCGCGCGGGGCTTGAGAGTTCTGAAAACTCGATGCGCCAAGCTCCACAGGCCGACGATAGGCGCCAACGTGCGCGCTCTCACCGACTTTTGAACCATGAACCTCAAAAGTCCGTGCAACGCGCGGACGGCAAAAAACAGCGCTAACTGAGAATCTGATTTAATTCTATTGGGATTCACTTCCGTCAATATCGGCTCCAATCTACTTTGTAGACGGATTATTCCCAAATAGTGACTACACCTGACGTCAAGTCAACATTTTCGCTCACAGTCAATCTGCTGCCCCCCCCCACGAGGGAGATGACGGTCGGAAGCCCTGGCGGCTTCGTGCTTAAAGGCTACCGCGAGTCCCACGTTTTGTCGCGTCGACGAAATGCGGATCAGATATTCTAGCAACACGATTCGCGAATGCACTCTTTGCTATATGAGACAGCCTGCCATTTCATATTGAAACTCAGAACGGAGCTTGTGCCGTGGATATATCTGCCGAAGAGCTCAAATTACTTGAAATATTTTTCCCGATCGACGTTCGCAAACGCTTGGATGTAGAACAGAACAATCGGCGGTTTGTGCACTATACGAGCGCAGAAGCTGCGGTCGGCATAATTCGCAACCGCGAAATTTGGATGCGGAAGTCGTCTGTTATGAACGACTTCATGGAAATTGAGCATGGGATGGAGTGCCTGAAAGCCGCATACGCAAGCGAAACAGGAAAGCTGTTTCGCACCAGGCTAGATGGGATGTTCCCCGGATTCACGACCGAT
>JAUSQH010000556.1 GCA_030652895.1 Alphaproteobacteria bacterium | reverse complement strand
ACGCCTGGTTTCTCGGGGGCGGATTTGGCCAATCTGGTCAATGAAGCTGCATTGCTGGCGGCGCGGGTCGGCAAACGTCTGGTAGGCATGGTTGAATTTGAATCCGCCAAGGACAAGGTGATGATGGGGGCCGAGCGCCGGTCCATGGTGATGTCCGAAGAGGAGCGCCGTCTGACCGCCTATCATGAAGGTGGTCACGCATTGGTGTCACTGAACATCCCGTCCAGCGATCCGGTGCACAAGGCCACGATTATTCCACGCGGCCGCGCCCTAGGCATGGTGATGCGTCTTCCGGAGCGTGATCAGCTGTCCGTTACGCGGGAAAAAATGCTGGGCGATATCGCCGTATTCATGGGTGGGCGTTTGGCTGAAGAACTCGTGTTTGGCTATGACAAGGTGACATCTGGCGCGTCGTCGGACATCGAAATGGCGACCAAGATGGCCCGCGCTATGGTCACGCGCTATGGACTGAGTGACGCGCTTGGGCCGCTGGCTTACGGTGAAAACGAAGAAGAAGTGTTTCTTGGCCACTCGGTAGCACGGCAAAAGAACATTTCCGAGGATACAGCCCGTGCGATTGATCATGAAGTGCGGCAAATTGTCGAAAAATGTTATGCCCGGGCCAAGCAGATATTAGAGGATCAGCTTGATAAGCTGCACCTGGTAGCCAATGGCCTACTGGAGTATGAGACACTTACGGGCGAGGAAATCAAAGCGCTGATCCGTGGCGAAACGCTTCACCGGGACGATACAGACCGGCCGCACCCTCAAGGCCCGGTGACCGCTGTACCGTCCAGTGGACGCCCACGCGCCAGTGGCGCTACGGATGGACCGATGGCGCCCCAACCGCAAGGCTCATAAGGTAAACGTGCCACCGCAAATTCTGGGTATCGTCAATATTACCGAGGATTCGTTTTCAGACGGCGGCTTTTATCTGGAGCCTGAGCGTGCAAGCGCCAAGGCGTTGGCGCTTGTTGCGGCCGGGGCAGACATTATTGATCTGGGCCCGGCCAGTAGCCACCCCGACGCCCGGCCGGTGACAGCCGATGAAGAAATCCGCCGTCTTGCCCCGGTCATGGATATGCTGGCCCAACGCGGGGTTCCGATATCCGTCGACAGTTTTTTACCTCAAACCCAGCGCTATGCGATGCGCCATGGTGTGGCGTATCTCAATGATATTCAGGGGTTTCCGGATGCCAGTATCTATCCCGATCTGGCCAGCAATACGTGCCGCTTGATTGTTATGCACGCGATCCAGGGGCGCGGCATCGCCACGAGAGTGGACACCGATCCCGTGACATTGCCCGAGCGGATTGAAGATTTTTTTAGCGTGCGCATTGCCGCGCTGGAACGCGCCGGCATTGAGCGTAGCCGCCTTGTTCTGGACCCCGGCATGGGGTTTTTTCTGGGCAGTCAGGCGGAGGCGTCCCTGAGCATGTTGCGCAGCCTTAAAAAGCTGCGGCAGAGGTTTGGCCTGCCGGTTCTGGTGTCTGTTTCGCGTAAATCGTTCCTGCGTTCACTGACGGGGCGAGGGGTGGAGCAGGCAGGGGCGGCGACACTGGCGGCGGAGCTTTTTGCAGCGGCGCAGGGGGTGGATTATATTCGCACCCATGACGCCGGCGCCTTGCGTGACGCTTTGAGGATATGGTCCGCGCTTCAGGAATAGACTAGTAAAGTGGATGTTAGGGGATTCAGGATATTCTTCAGATCATTAATTGCGAGGCCACATGAGCAGAAAATACTTTGGAACTGATGGTATTCGCGGCACTGCCAACCGCGCGCCGATGACGGCGGATATCGCGCTGCGGGTGGGTATTGCAGCCGGCAGCATTTTTATGCGCGGGTCGCACCGCCACAAGGTCATAATTGGCAAGGATACCCGTCTGTCGGGATATATGGTCGAGCCCGCATTGACGGCCGGGTTTATTTCGGCTGGCATGGATGTGGTGCTGCTTGGCCCGGTGCCGACACCTGCGGTTGCCATGCTGACGCGGTCCATGCGGGCGGATATTGGTGTGATGATTTCCGCCAGCCATAATCCGTACCAGGATAACGGCATTAAAATATTCGGTCCGGACGGTTACAAGCTAAGTGACGAGACCGAAATGGAAATTGAAGCGCTGATGGAAAATGGCGTTGAAGCCCATTTGGCGGACCCTGCAAAACTCGGCCGCGCGCAGCGCCTTGAAGATGCCGGGGCGCGTTATATTGAATTTGCAAAAAGCACGATTCCGCGCACTGTTGAATTTGACAACATGCGCATTGTGATAGATTGCGCCAATGGCGCGGCCTATAAAGTTGCGCCGACTGTGCTGTGGGAACTGGGCGCCGACGTGATCACTGTTGGCGTTGAGCCGGATGGTTTTAACATCAACCGCGAATGTGGCTCGACCGATCTCGGCAAACTATCCAAAAAAGTGCTTGAGGT
>JAUSQH010000554.1 GCA_030652895.1 Alphaproteobacteria bacterium | reverse complement strand
GGCATGCTGCTGATGCAGGACCCTGAACTGCTGCTGGTGGATGAACCGGTGGCAGGCATGACCGACGCGGAAACCGAACAGACTGCGGATCTGCTGCGTGCCATTGCCAAGGATCATAGCGTGGTGGTGGTCGAGCATGATATGGAGTTTGTCCGCCGTCTGAATACCCATGTCACTGTGCTGCATGAAGGCTCTGTGCTGGCGGAGGGTTCGCTGGATAAAGTGCAGGCGGACGAGCGCGTCATCGAAGTGTATCTGGGGCGTTGAGGAATGTTGTCTGTTAAAAATATTGACCTCTATTACGGCGCCAGTCAGATTTTGCGCGGCGTCAACATGACCGCGCGCAAGGGCGCCGTGACCTGTGTCATGGGGCGTAACGGCGTTGGCAAAACCAGCCTGTTGCGCGCAATCGCCGGCCAGCAGGCGATTGGCGCCGGCGCGATAGAATGGGAAGAAACGGATATCGCCAAACGCGCGCCCTATGAGCGGGCGCGGCGCGGCATTGCCTTTGTGCCGCAGGGCCGGGAGATTTTTCCGCTGCTGACGGTGGAGGAAAATCTGCAAACCGGATTTGCGGCATTGCCCCGCGCGGAGCGGTATATTCCCGGCGAGACCTATGATCTGTTTCCCGTGCTGAAGGATATGTTGCGCCGTCGCGGCGGCGACTTAAGCGGCGGGCAACAGCAGCAGCTGGCGATTGCCCGCGCGTTGGTGATGCGCCCGCGCCTGTTGCTGCTTGACGAGCCCACCGAAGGTATTCAACCTTCGATCATCAAGGATATCGCGAATGTCATAGGTATTTTGCGTGACCGCGGGGACATGGCGATCGTATTGGTCGAGCAGTATTTCGAATTCGCCCGCGACCTGGCTGATGATTTTATTGTAATGGTGCGCGGTGAAGTAGTGCTGTCCGGCACGTCAGAGGCGATGAACGAACATGAAGTGCGCCGTCATCTCACGGTCTGAACCCGAAGCCGCCACAGGCTGGCGGCAGGAAGTGCGGGGCCTTGCGGATATTCGCTTTGCCCTGCGTGACGGGGTAACGCGCCTGGCGCATCTGGCGCATCATGATCCGCTGCGTGTGCTGTTTTCCAAACCCGCCCTGAATGATGTCGCGCAGGCGACGTTGGTCAATATGTCCGGCGGGTTGATAGCGGGGGATATGCTCGATATTCATTTTGCCGTGGGCGCAGACGCGGCCGCGATCTGCGTCGCGTCTGCGGCGGAGAAGGTATACCGCTCGACCGGAGACATGAGCCATATCGCGGTCGATGTGCATGCGGCGCAAAATGCGTGGGCCGAATGGCTGCCGCAGGAAACCATATTCTTTGACGGGGCGCGGTTGCGCCGCACCACCCGCCTGCATCTGGCGCAGGGCGCGCGCATTCTGGCGGGCGAATTTCTGGTTCTGGGCCGGATAGCCAGCGGCGAGACGGTCGATCATGGATATCTGCGCGACGCCTGGGAAGTGCGTCAGGAGGGCAAACTGATCTGGGCCGATGCTTTGCGTATGGACGGCAATTTTGCGGCGGTCGGCAATGCCAGGGCAGGGCTGAATGGCGCCCGCGCGCTCGCCACACTGGTCTATGCGGGTGCTGGAACAAGGGAGATGCTTGATACGGCGCGCGAGTTGCAGCAGAGTCTGGATGCTGGCGTGCTGGCCTCTGCAAGCTGCGTGAATGGCGTGCTGGTGATGCGCTGGCTGGCGAAAGAGCCGCAGGAGCTGCGTGCGGCGCTGGGAGAATTTTGGGCCGCGTTCCGGCATCGGGTGGCGGACTTGCCTGCCGCGTTGCCACGCATTTGGCATGTATAGACGAGGGAGCGGATGCAATGAATCTCACGCCACGTGAAAAAGACAAGTTGCTGATTTCCATGGCGGCCATGGTGGCGCGCCGCCGGCTGGAGCGCGGCGTGAAGCTGAACTATCCGGAGGCGGTTGCGCTGATTACGGACTATGTGGTCGAAGGCGCGCGCGACGGGCGCAGTGTTGCCGAGCTGATGCGCGACGGCGCGACCGTCATCAGCCGCACCCAGGTTATGGAAGGCATCGCGGAGATGATCCATGATATTCAGGTCGAGGCGACCTTTCCCGATGGCACCAAGCTGGTCACTGTCCACGAACCCATACGCTGAGGAGACGCATATGAAACCCGGAGAAATACTCTGTGCCGCCGGTTCGATTGAGCTTAACGCGGGACGTCCGGCCATTACGCTGAAAGTCGCAAATCGCGGCGACCGGCCCATTCAGGTTGGTTCGCACTATCATTTTTATGAAACCAATGGGGCGCTGGATTTTGACCGCGAGGCCGCGCGTGGCCTTCGTCTGGACATTCCTGCAGGTACGGCAGTGCGGTTCGAGCCGGGTCAGACCCGTGATGTAACGCTTGTCGCCTATCAGGGCGCGCGCACCGTGTACGGATTTAATGGCCGCATAAACGGCCCGTTGGGAAACTAGGCCATGGCATTCAAGATACCCCGCGACGCTTATGCCGCCATGTACGGCCCCACCACGGGCGACAGGGTGCGGCTTGCTGACACCGACCTGATTATCGAGGTGGAGGAAGACCGCACCATCTATGGTGAAGAGGTGAAATTCGGCGGCGGCAA
>JAUSQH010000533.1 GCA_030652895.1 Alphaproteobacteria bacterium | reverse complement strand
GGCATGGAGAGCATGACCAATGCGCCCTACATTCTTCCCAAGGTGCGCGCCGGGATGCGCATGGGCCACGGCGAAGTGAAAGACTCGATGTTTTATGACGGGCTGGAAAATGCCGATGACGGACGGCTGATGGGGTCATTTGCCGAGGACACGGCGCGCGAATTACAGTTTACCCGTGAGGTGCAGGACGCCTACGCCATCGAAAGCCTGAAACGCGCCAACAAGGCGATTACTGAAGGCAGTTTTCGTAAAGAGATTGTGCCGGTGACGGTAAAGGGGCGCGGCGGCGCGCGGGTGATTGATACGGATGAACAGCCGGCCAAGGCGGATGTGTCGAAAATTCCCGGTCTGAAACCGGCCTTCGCGCAAAACGGCACGGTAACGGCGGCCAATTCAAGCTCCATTTCCGATGGCGCGTCGGCCATTGTACTGATGCGGCAATCCACGGCAGAGGCGCGCGGCCTGAAACCGCTGGCGCGCATTGTCGGCCATGCCAGCCATGCGCGTGCGCCGGAATGGTTCACCACCGCGCCCATTGGCGCCATTGAAGAACTGATGAAGCGCACCGGCTGGAAGATCGGCGATGTCGATCTGTTTGAAATAAACGAGGCCTTTGCGGTGGTGCCGTTGGCGGCGATGCGGGAGCTGGATATTCCCCACGAAAAAGTCAATGTGCATGGGGGCGCGTGTGCGCTGGGCCATCCGGTTGGATCATCGGGTTCGCGTATCATCATCACGCTGCTGTCGGCGCTGGAGCAATATGGCAAAACGCGTGGCGTCGCGGCCCTGTGCATCGGTGGCGGCGAAGCGACAGCGGTGGCGATCGAGCGTCTGAATTAGCCGATGGCGGTACTTTCCAGTATCATTAATACGCGCGGCGATGCGTTCAGGGAAAACGCCGCGCATATGGACGGGCTTGTCGCCGATCTGCGCGCCAAGGTGGCGGTCACGTCGCTTGGTGGCAACACCAAATCGCGTGAACGGCATGTGTCGCGTGGCAAGCTGCTGCCGCGTGACCGGATCGAAAATCTGATTGATCCGGGGGCGCCGTTTCTGGAATTCAGCCAGCTTGCCGCCTATGGCATGTATGAAGATGATATTCACGGGGCGGGCATCCTGACCGGTGTCGGCCGTGTGGCGGGGCAGGAGTGCGTGGTCGTCTGTAATGATGCGACGATCAAGGGCGGCACCTATTATCCGATTACCGTGAAGAAGCATTTGCGCGCGCAGGAAGTGGCGATGGAAAACCATCTGCCATGTATTTATCTGGTGGATAGCGGCGGCGCCAATCTGCCCAACCAGGCGGATATATTTCCCGACCGCAATC
>JAUSQH010000532.1 GCA_030652895.1 Alphaproteobacteria bacterium | reverse complement strand
ATCACCAGTTGCACCAACACGTCCAACCCCGGCGTGCTAATCGCCGCGGGGCTTTTGGCGCGCAATGCGCTGGAGCGCGGATTGACCGTTAAGCCATGGGTAAAAACCTCGCTGGCCCCGGGTTCGCAAGTGGTGACGGATTATCTGAAAAAGGCTGGTTTGCAGAAACATCTCGACAAGCTCGGCTTTAATCTTGTCGGCTATGGCTGCACCACCTGCATCGGTAATTCCGGGCCGCTGGCGGATGAGATTTCCGCCGCCGTAAAATCGGGGGATCTGATCGCGGGATCGGTTTCGTCCGGCAACCGCAATTTTGAGGGCCGCATCAACCCCGATACACAGGCCAATTATCTGGCGTCACCGCCACTGGTGGTGGCCTACGCCATTGCCGGGAACCTGGGCATTGATCTGACCAAAGATCCGATCGGCAAGGACAAAAAGGGCAAGCCGGTTTATCTCAAAGATGTCTGGCCCGGCAATAAAGAGATTGCCGCTGTGATGAAAAAATGCATCAGCGCCAAATTGTTCCGCGACCGCTATTCCGACGTGTTCAAGGGCGACGCCAACTGGCGCAAGATCAAACCGGCGGCCGGCGAGACCTATAAATGGAACGCTTCCTCGACCTATGTGCAGAACCCGCCTTACTTCACGAACATGAAGAAAACCCCTGGCGGTTTCAGCGACGTCAAGGACGCCCGCATTCTGGGTGTGTTTGGCGATTCCATCACGACGGATCACATCAGCCCGGCCGGTTCAATCAAACTGAACGGTCCAGCCGGGAAATATCTGGTGGATCATAAGGTCGCCCCGCTGGATTTTAATTCATACGGTGCACGGCGCGGCAACCATGAAGTAATGATGCGCGGCACCCTTGCCAATATACGCATCAAAAACGAAATGCTGCCGGGAACCGAAGGCGGCGTTACCAAACATCTGCCGGGCAGTACGCCAGTTTCGATTTATGACGCCGCCATGGCGTATCAGAAAGACGGTGTGCCGCTGGTGATTTTCGCTGGCAAGGAATATGGTACCGGATCGTCGCGCGACTGGGCGGCAAAGGGGACCAATCTGCTCGGCGTAAAGGCCGTGATCGCTGAATCCTTTGAACGTATCCATCGCTCCAATCTGGTGGGCATGGGGGTTTTGCCGTTGCAGTTTATGCCTGGTGTGACGCGCAAATCGCTTGGCATAGCGGGGGACGAAACGGTCAGCATCGAAGGCATGGCCGCCGGCATCAAACCTAAAATGCAGGTAACCGCGACGATCACTGGAACCGGCAAAAAGCCGCAAAAAATATCCCTGCTGTGCAGGATTGATACGCTGGACGAAGTGGAATATTTCCGCCATGGCGGCATATTGCATTATGTGCTGCGGAACCTGGCGGCGGCTTGATAAGGTCTAAACCAGACATGGCAAAAAAGGCGCGGGTTTTCCTGCTTTGCGGGCTTCTCCTTGGCTTGCAGGCAGGTCCCGTGCGCGCAGCTACGTTGCTGGTGAGCGATCCCGATAACCGGCAGATTGTATTTATCGATACCGTCAATGGAGAACGCCGCGGCCATGCCGCAACCGGCGAAGGGCCGCGCATAGTCGCGGTTAGTCCCGATGGGCGGCTTGCCCTTGCCGGTAATTATGGTTCGGCGCAGGTTGCAGGAAATTCCGTACAGGTGCTGGACGTCAGCGCCGCGCAGGTGCGCAGCACAATCAGTATCGCGCCATATCAGCGCCCATCGGCCATTCAATGGCTGCCGGACGGCAAACGCGCGCTGATTGCAGTACAGGGGACGAAGTCACTTGTGCTGGTTAACGTGCAGACGGGGCGCATCGAAGCCAGTTTTGGCCCGGCTGCAAGTACAGCACGCCAGTTTGCCGTCACTGCCGATGGGAAGACTGTATTTCTGGGCGATCCCGCGGGCGGCACGGTGCGCAAGATCAATCTCGCCAGTGGCAAGGAAGTGGCCGCCAGCGATACGTCCGCCGAGGCGCAAAGCCTTGCCATATCCGCTGATGGCGCGCGGCTATGGGTGATTGATCGCGGCGAAGATGCGATCAAGGTACTGGATGGTTCCGATCTGCGGCTGATCGCAGGCCTCGACGCGGGCAACCTTCCCATGGGTGTGGCGCTGACACCAAATGGCCGTTATGCGCTGGTTTCCAACGCCCTGTCCGCTGATATCGCGGTCTATGACACGCGCTCGCTGGAGCAGACGCAGTTATTCTCGACCCGCAGTGTGGCCTCCACCTCGTTGGCGCCACGCGCGGATGCGGACAAATTTGGCGACGTGAGGCGGCTGGCGCAGATTTCGATTCCCGTCGGCATTCTTGCCGCGCCCGACGGATTGAGCGCCTTTGTGATGAATAATTTTTCCGGCGAGATTATTCAGTTCGACATTTTCACCGGCGCAGCGCTGCATGTATTCCAAGGCAGCCGCAGACCCGGCGGCCTGGCCTATTCGCCCATCGGGGCAAACGGCAAGGCGCAGTAGGACGATTACTGCCCTGAAATATTCATCCCAAACGGTATGTGTTTATCGTAATTCGTCTGGTCCCGGTTCGCGCGAGTCCTCGTCGGATTTCTTAACCGGGTCCGGCGTTTTGAACAGATCATAATAGTCGCGGGTCAGATCGGTGGCCTTCATACCGGGAAGTTTGAACGCCCAGCCTTTTGCGCGGGCTGCAATTTCCGTGATCTGTTTTTCTATCGCATCGGGTTTCAGCAGTTTGGGATTCGCCTCATACAAACCGGCTTTGGCTGCCGCCTCAGCCTGTGCTGAATCAAAATGGGCTTCAAACCGCGTCCAGCGGGCGTTGTCCCGCAAGACCGTCCAGCTTGTCAGAACCATGCCGTCGAACATTTTGTGCTCGGCGCGAAACGCCCCGGTGAAATCAATTTTATCCGCCGGCATCGCATCATCCAGAGGCAGCAGTGCTACCGCCTTGGCGACATTACCCGGCAGTTCGGCCAGAACCAGCTCCTTGCCCGCGGGCGTCTCGGTAATGGCGAAGGCGGCATTTTGATCGGCGCGCTTAATCTCATACGCCGGGCCATCTGGCGGGGTAACCGTAACCGACGCGATGCGGTCTTCCGCAATATCGAACAGCGCACGGTCGATCCAATCGGAAACCTGCAGCGGAATATTCACGTCGCCCTGCACCAGATATGTTTGCGCCTCGCCATCCCGGCGCGCATACGCGATGCCCGCGCGCGTGCCGCTGGGCGGTGTTTGCACCTTGCCCAAAACCAGTGCGGCCATCGGGGCTCCCTCTGCATTGAAAACGGTAATGCGGACGCCTTTTGCGTTTTTCGCAGCCCTCTTGTCATAGGGCGCCGCCAATAACAGCGCGCCATGATTTTCCGCGCGCGCGGTGCGCAGATCCACCGCCTCCAGTTTCGCGAGCGCAAATATCGCCTTGCGCACGACATCAAAATTGGCAGGCCACCCGCCACGGTCCGGCAGCACCCAGCCGCCCTTGGCAGCGCGCGAAACAACGACATCACCCTGCACCGTGTTAACGGTAATCTTTGCAACCGCTTCGATCTGTTGCTCAAGCTGCGGGAACAGCGCCTGGCGTGGAAACGGGGCCCGGTTCGCCGTCTCGCGCGTCATAACAGCGGCAAACGCCGCCAATACGATTATACCGGTCAGGACGGCCAGAACGGTCAATTGCCTGGACTTCATGACACGCCCCCGGTCTGCGCGGGCTTCATTTTACGCCAGTGCGCGCTTCTGGTTTTGCGCCGATGGTTGCGCCATTGGGCCAGGAGGATTGCCGCCACGCCAACCAGAAACGGCGTCAGCGCGATATTGATAAAGCGTAAGCGATCCTGCAAGGATTCCACGTCGCTGCGTAACGAATGCTGAACATTACGCAACGCGTTGCGGGTTTGAGAAATCTGCGCACGGGCGCGCGCTATTTCCGCTTCCTGTTCCGGGGTTACAAGAGCTTCCCCGGCGCCGCCATCGGGTTTGGGCACGCCCGCCACGGGGCGTTCCATTTCAGCCAGCCGCCTTTCGGACGCCTGCAATTCTGTTTTAAGCCGCTGCTCTTCTTCCAGATAACGTGACTCGGCGGCGCGCATCAATTCCTGCACCACCAGGAATGGCCGGGTGGATTTCGACCGGCTGCGTAGAGAGATCAGATCGCCTGACCCCGTCATGTTATCAATCGCCGCCATAACCAGGTTACCATTATCCGCTGTCGGCACTGCAATACGCTGACCACGATATTCGCTCACCTCGACCCACCAGTTGTCGTCCCACAAATCCGTGTCGGCGACCGCAATCACATTTATCGGTTTTTGCGAGGTTTTCAGGTGCGGGCGCAACGCCTTATAGCTTTCAGTCAATTCCGGGCCGGCGTCTTTGGGCAGTTGCGGCGGCCCGTTCGGGAAGGCACTCGACACATCGCCCGACAGCCGGGCAGCCATCACATACCGCTCGCCGCTGGGCGTAAACGCGCGCAACAGATCTATCGGATTGGGTGCGCGGCGCAGCATCATTGACGCATCGATCAGCGCAGCGTCGCCGCTGCTGGTAATTAACGGCGTAAATAGCGTGGTGGCGTCGGGCAGCTTTTTCAAATTCCCCGCCATCGCCATGGTGATATAGCGCAATTCTCCGGTAACAGGATCATTGTGATCAAACGCGTCCTCGCGCAAACCAAGCCAGGCGACATAAGTGGTCTCCTGCTGTTCGCCCAGATTGTCCACTACCACCCGCTGGCCAAATGTACGATCGGCAACAACCTGGTTGGGGTCCATTTCGATCCCCCAGGCGCGATAAAGTTCGGGCATGGTCGAGGATGGCGACACCACTTCGCGTGACGTCAACGGGTTTTTGCTGCGCGATGGCGGCTTGGCAACCTCGGATACGGGATCTGTAAAGGCTATCACCCGCCCGCCCCGCAACACGAACTGGTCAATGGCGTAACGGGTCAATGCATCCATTTTTTCGGGATGCACAATCATCAGCACATCGATGGCATCATCAAGATCAGCAAACTGGCCGGTCAGCATCTCCACGTCAAAATTATCCCGCATCTGCTGGTACAGCATGAAAGGTTTGATCTCACCGCGCATCACCGCCTCGATGCCGCCCTTGCCGATATCGAGCGGAAGACCGGATATTACGCCGATTTTTGGCTTCCTGGCGTCAGACAGTCTGCTAATCAATTGCGTCAGATCATATTCCAGAAACTGTTCCCGATCCTGGGTGAAGAAGGGAACGGTCTCAACCCCATCCACCATATTGGCCGCGGTCAGGCCCAGAAAGAACTTCTCGCCCTGCTGGGTAGGCAGGCCCTGCATACCAAGCGCGACAGCGCGTTCCTCGGCCTCGCTGAATGGTTCGGGATCAATGATTTCCAACAACAGATTGCCGTGCGAATTAGCCTCGTATTCCTTCAGCATGTCGCGCACCCGCTGACCATAAATCTGGGCGCCCGGCACATCCTTGGCGAGACGTTCGGAATAATAGAACTGCAACCGCACCGGCTCGGTCAGTTTCGCCAAAACGTTACGCGTTCCCTGGCTAAGGGTAAACAGACTGTCCTGGGTCAGATCAAACCGCGCGGAATATAGCGTGGCGTTGGACAGCACATTAATCGCCAGAAACAGAATGGCGGTCAGAACCAGCGCAATCGGGGCCCGCAAATTACGTTGCATCCGCTCCTACCCTGCCTTCTTCATTTCAACGATCACCATATTGGCGTACAGCCAGGCGCCAATCAGCGACGCAAAATAAACCACGTCCCGCAAATCGATAACCCCGTTGGTAATGGCGTCGAAATGGGTGAGGAAGCTGAACGATGCGATCGCGCGCAGCAGGGCCTCCGGCGCCCAAGCGGAAAAGAAATCCAGCACCATAGGCAGGCCGCTGACCGTGAACAAAAAGCACACGCTAACCGTAATTACAAAGGCGATCACCTGGTTGCGGGTGGTGGCGGAAATGCATGTGCCAATCGAAAGGTACGCACCCGCCATCAGCGCGCTGCCGATATAACTGGCCAGGATCACCCCATTATCGGGGTCACCCAGATAGTTGACGGTAATCCAGATCGGAAATGTCATGGCCAGCGCCACCAAAGCGAACCCCCAGGCGGCCAGAAATTTACCAAGCACCACGGCCCATAACGGCACAGGCAGGGTCAACAGCAGCTCAATAGTGCCGGATTTGGCTTCTTCGGCCCATAGCCGCATACTGATCGCCGGGATCAAAAACAGGTATAACCAGGGATGAAACAGGAAAAAGTTTTTCAGGCTGGCTTCGCCCGCTTCAAAAAACTGCCCCACGTAAAATGTCGTCAATCCGCTGAGAAACAGGAAAATGACGATAAAAATATACGCCAGCGGCGTTGCGAAATAGCCCATGAACTCACGCTGCAAAACCAACCGTAACCCGTTCATGCACGCACCTCAACTAAATCACCGGTGGTCAGCTGACGGAACACTTCTTCCAGCCGCCCGCGCGCGGCAAGCTCTGCGGGCGTTGCATCGGCCACAATGCGACCGCGATCAATGATGATCGCGCGGGTGCAGATGGCATCCACTTCTTCCAGAATATGGGTCGAGATGATAATCGCCTTGTGGGGCGCCATTTCGGCGATCAGGTTGCGCACGGTGTGCTTCTGGTTGGGATCAAGCCCATCGGTGGGCTCATCCATGATCAGCACGGGCGGATCGTGCAGGATTGCCTGGGCCAGGCCCACCCTGCGCTTGAACCCCTTGGACAGGGTGTCAATCGGCTGTTCCATCACGCCGGCGAGCCCGGTTCTTTCCACCGCCAAGGCGATAGCGCGGTCGCGTGCCGCCCCGCCGATACGGCGAACACCGGCAATGAACAGCAAAAATTCGCGCGGCGTCATATCGGGATAGGCCGGCGCGCCTTCCGGCAGATATCCCATGCTTTGCTTGACCCCAATCGGATCAATCGTGACATCACGCCCCAGCACCCGCGCCGTACCCGAGGTGGGCGCGAGAAAACCGGTGATCATTTTCATGGTGGTGGATTTACCTGCCCCATTGGGGCCGAGAAAGCCCAGCACCTCACCCTTCGCAACCTTGAAGCTGACCCCGTCCACGGCGGTGATCTGCGGCCCAAACTTCTTAACCAGCGCTTCGACTTCAATCATATGTACGCCAAATAGTCCGACAAAGAATTGCTTGCACGCCTGAACCCTCAATATGCTGACCTAGATAGTCAAAGCGTCCGCTCTGTGCAAGTCATATACATGTGAATGGAAAGACGGTGCGGCGGCGACATTGACCCCGCCTTGTGATCGTGTAGGATGCCGGGAAGTATCAAATCATCAGAAACTAGGGGGATTCATGGGCCAGATCAGCAACCTGATGCAGGGCAAGCGCGGCCTGATCATGGGGGTTGCCAACGAGCGCTCACTCGCGTGGGGCATTGCCAAGACCTGCCATGAACATGGGGCGGAGCTGGCGTTTTCCTATCAGGGGGACGCGCTGCTGAAACGGGTGTCGCCGCTGGCGCAGTCCGTGGGCTCCAATCTGGTGTTGCCCTGCGATGTCACCGATGCGGCCAGTATCGATGCATTGTTCGAGAGCCTGCGCAAGGAATGGGGCGCACTGGACTTTGTGGTGCACGCCATCGCCTATTCGGCCAAGGAAGAGCTTAAGGGCCGTTATGTCGACACGACGCCCGGCAATTTCGCCATGAGCATGAATATATCCTGTTACTCGTTCACAGCGGTGACGCAACGCGCGGAAAAGCTCATGCCGGACGGCGGCAGCCTGCTGACGCTCACATACTATGGCGCGGAAAAGGTCATGCCGCATTATAATGTGATGGGAGTGGCCAAGGCCGCGCTGGAGGCCAGTGTGCGCTATCTGGCGGCCGATCTGGGGGCCAAAAATATCCGGGTGAATGCGATTTCGGCCGGGCCGGTAAAAACCCTGGCCGCCAGCGCCATCGGCGATTTTCGCTATATCCTGAAATGGAACGAGCTGAATTCGCCTCTGAAGCGCAACGTCACCATCGAGGATGTGGGCAAGGCGGCAATGTTCCTGCTGAGCGATCTGGGCAGCGGCGTCACCGGCGAAATGAACCATGTGGATTGCGGCTATCACATTATCGGCATGAAAGACGAAAACGCCCCGGACATTGCGGTCGCGCTTGCCAATAATAAAGGCGAGTAATGTCGCACAATACATTCGGGCATCTGTTTCGCATCACCACCTGGGGGGAATCCCATGGGCCAGCATTGGGCTGCGTAATCGACGGCGCGCCGCCGCGTCTGGCCCTATCCGAACCGGATATTCAGGTGTGGCTGGATAAACGCCGGCCCGGCCAGTCGCGCTTCACCACCCAGCGGCGCGAACCGGACGCCGTGAAAATCCTGTCCGGCACATTTGAAGGCAAAACCACCGGTACGCCAATCAGCCTGCTGATCGAAAATACGGATCAGCGCTCGAAAGACTATGGCGATGTGATGGATAAATTCCGCCCCGGCCATGCGGACTATACATATCTGGCCAAATACGGCGTGCGCGACTATCGCGGCGGCGGGCGGCAATCGGCGCGCGAAACGGCGGCGCGGGTGGCTGCGGGCGCCGTCGCGCGCATTATCCTGGGTAAAAAGATCAAGATACGCGGCGCGCTGGTGCAGATGGGACCGCACAAAATAGATCCCAAAAACTGGAAGTGGGCGGAGACAGAAAAAAATCCGTTCTGGTGCCCCGACGCCAGGGCCGCACAAGCCTGGGAAACCTATCTGGACGGGGTGCGCAAGGCCGGGTCGTCATGCGGCGCGGTCATCGAAGTGCGCGCAACCGGCGTTCCCGTGGGGCTCGGCGCACCCATTTACGGCAAGCTTGACGCAGATCTGGCGCAGGCGCTGATGAGCATCAATGCGGTCAAAGGTGTCGAGATCGGCGACGGGTTTGCGGCGGCAGCATTAACCGGTGAAGAAAACGCCGATGAAATGCGTAGCGTCAAGGGCTCCAAGCTTCCAAAATTCTCCGCCAACCACGCAGGCGGTATTCTGGGCGGCATTTCCACCGGCCAGGAAATTGTGGCGCGCTTTGCAGTAAAACCGACCAGTTCAATACTCAGTCCACGAAACACTGTCACCCGCGGCGGCAAAAATACCGAAATTATCACCAAGGGCCGCCACGACCCCTGCGTCGGCATTCGCGCCGTGCCTGTGGGTGAAGCGATGCTGGCCTGTGTGCTGGCTGACCATCTGTTGCGGCACCGCGCGCAAAATGGCTAACGCGCAGGATATTCCCAAAGGTTTTGAACCTTTGCCCGGGAAGACCACCTTTATTCATCATGCCGGGCCGGTTTATTGGGGCGAGAGCGAGAATCAGTTCGTGCTAGGGTTTCGCGTCGCCCCGCACCACGTCAATCCTGCCGGGATGTGCAATGGCGGCATGTTGATGACGGTGATGGATCTGGGGCTCATCGTTGGCATTATTGTCAACCAGCCGGACGGAAATTTTTCACCAACTATGAGCCTTTCGGTCGATTTTATTGCGGCAGCACAACTCGGTGACTGGGTGGAAAGCCGCGTCGATTTCGTGCACCTGACCAAACGGCGCGGCTATGCAAGCGGCCGTCTGGTTGGCCCCAAAGGATTGATCATGCGCGCCAACGGCGCATTCAGTTTCCCGCCTGCGGGCGATCCGCGCTTCAATGTCGACGGCCCGACGCTGCGCGACGTAATTGTTGACCGCCTGAAACAGAAAAACGCAGCGCGCGGATAATGCGTAAGCCCTATCGCCGGTCAGAAATCGGTCTTGGAAAGCGCCCGCACCCGCCGGTCATCAGGCCATGGCGCCGCATCGCCGGGAGCAACATCCGCGCTGATGATCAACGTACCGGTGCGCGGCGCATCCAGGGTGACGCTGCCGCCAGCATTTGATACTTCTACTTTACCCGACAACAGCAATACGCCGTACACGCCATCGATCGGTCCTGCCCAGAAATCCGTGCCGCGGACACCGATCGTGGCGACCGGGGTTTTAATCATCAGTTTTCCGGGATGCCCTCTGGCGCCGCTGACAAAACGCAACGCGCCGGTAATAAGATCAATGGTGGCGGAGCCATCTTTCTCGTAAACAAAGTCATCCAGCCGTACTTGCGCATTTTCGCCCATTACAAGACTGGTCTCGTCAGCCAGCCGTAATTCTGCCCGGGCCTGCGCACCGGTCGCCACCATCTCGTTTCGAAACACCGGATTTCCCACAGTCAGGGATCGCGCTGGATCGTTAGCCGACGGTCTGGCGGTGACTTCATTCCTGGCCTTCTCGATCTTGCCAACCTGCCCCTCTTCAACCGCCAGTGCAGACATGAAAGCGGACAAACCTAAGATCAAGATTGTAGCGCGGATCGTATGTGTAATACGCATTTGAGTATTTTCTGCCTGTGTTATGCTGTGATGCCGAGTCACCCATAGAATGAGCAATCACAGCAAATGAATTTACCGTGTCGTACCGGCGCCGCCGTGCTGGTGCTTTTATATAGCACTACACCCGGCCAGGCGGGGGAGTTTACCGACACAATGTTGCACGGCGGGGCATGGCTTGATCTGCGCTACCGTGCCGAACTGGTGGATCAGGAAAATCTGCCCCGCAACGCCAGCGCCCACACCCTGCGCAGCCGCGCGGGCTATACGACCGGGGTCTATCGTGGGCTATCGGCGCTGGCCGAGTTTGAACATATCGTCCATTTGGGAGCGGAGCGTTTCAATAACGGCAATGAACCGGGATCACCCTATCCGTTAGTAACCGATCCGGACACCGCGGAGCTTAATCAGGCCGCCCTGCGGTATGATGCACCGCTGCAAACCACCGTGATCCTGGGCCGTCAGCGTATCCTGCACGACAATGAACGCTTTATCGGCGATGTCGGCTTTCGCCAGAACATGCAAACCTTTGATGCGGTGTCGCTCATCAACCGCACGGTTCCTAAAACCGAATTGCGGTACGAATATATCTCCCGCGCCAATCGTATTTTTGGGCGCGAGTCCGCGTTCGGCGATTGGGAAATGGATGGTCACGCACTAAGCGCCGCCTGGCAGGGATGGCGCGCCGGGAAACTGACCGGTTACGGCTATCTGTTCGACATTGACGAACGTCAGGATTTATCCAGCCAGACATATGGTGCGCGCTGGGACGCGCGCGGCTTTGATATGCAGGGATGGCGTTTCAAATATATAGCCGAAGTTGCCTGGCAGACAGACTATGGCAATCATCGCGGCGAATATGATGCGGGCTATTATCTGCTGCAACCCAGCCTCTCACACGGGCCGCTGAGCGTGACCGCCGGCTACGAAGTATTAGGCGGAGATGGTAGCAACGCCTTTACCACACCGCTGGCAACTCTGCACAAATTCCAGGGGTTCGCGGATATTTTCAATGCGACGCCCGCCAGGGGCGTAAGGGACGCTATGGCGGATATAAATTATCAGCGCACCGATATTCGGCCCTTTGATGTACTGCGCCTGTGGGGTGGCGCGCATCATTTTTCCGCTGCCGATGGCGGGGACACTTATGGGCAAGAGTATTATGCCGCGGGCGCATTAACTTTCCATGGGGTTTACAGCGAAATAAAGGCCGCGGTTTATGCGGCGGACGGATTTGGCGCAGATACGCAGAAAGTGTGGTTCACGCTGGCGAAAGGCTTTTAGCCTGGGATAAACTTCGAAAGCGGAAATTATGGAGATTTTCTTATGATGGATGCTCGCAAGCCCGTTCACACCGGTGGCTGCCAGTGCGGCGCGGTACGCTATGCGGTCTATGCTGCGCCGGCGAACCCTCTGATTTGTCATTGCCGTACGTGCCAGAAGGCCTTTGGATCTCCTTTCGCGGCTCTAGTGACGACTTCCCATGATCAGTTTGCCTGGACGCGCGGCGCCCCCGCCTGGTTTGCCAGCTCCAGCGCCGTTGAGCGGGGGTTTTGCCCACAATGTGGCACACCATTATCGCGCCAGCAGCTCGACCGGACGCAAATTCAAATCTCGATAGGCAGCTTCGATGATCCCGGCAAACTCTCGCCGGTCAAACAAATCTGTGTCGATAAAGGTGTGCCATGGTTCACAACGCTTGCCGCACTGGACGCGTTGCAGACTTCAGAAATCCTATCCCCGGAATTTCATGACAACTTGAAAAACTATCAGCATCCCGACCATGACACCCTGGCTTGGCCATCTGCCGGCGGGCAGTCGTAAAGAAATAAGCAAACAGCAATTCAAACGAGAGGAATGCGTATGCGGACGCCGCTACAAAAGCTGCCAAACAAATTTCGGGGTGATGGTGCGGCATTACCGCCAAGACCCGGCAGTAAGGCCATTGCCCTGGCCGGACTGGGCGGGTTTATCGCGATTGCGGTATTGGCACTGCTGACGGACTATCTATCTATGGCACTGATCCTTGGATCCTTTGGCGCCTCGTGTGTGCTTGTATTCGGCTATCCCGACGCGCCATTTTCCCAGCCACGAAACGTCATTGGGGGACATTTTATCAGTTCGCTGATCGGTCTTACTTTTTTGTATTTTGTCGGACCGCAATGGTGGTCGGTGGCGATGGCCGTAGGGGTAACGATTGCGGTAATGATGCTCACGCGCACGGTGCACCCACCTGCGGGATCAAACCCGGTAATCGTATTCCTGACTGCGCCCGCCTGGGACTTTTTACTCTTCCCCTCGCTTGCAGGGGCGCTTATTTTGGCTTTGATAGGATTGATCTATAATAACGCTACACGTACCGCCAAATATCCGAAATATTGGTAGTAACCAAGTCGAAAAAGGCTATCCCGTACCTGTGGACAACAGGAGACTGTCATGACCAAAGCTCGCAAACCCGTTCACACTGGTGGCTGCCAGTGCGGCGCAGTACGCTATGCGGTCTATGCCGAGCCGTTGCATTCGGTGATTTGTCATTGCCGCATGTGCCAGAA
>JAUSQH010000522.1 GCA_030652895.1 Alphaproteobacteria bacterium | reverse complement strand
CAAGCTCGGCGACCTGGTCGGAGCCGATGACGACGGCCAGCGGCCGCAAGCGCGCCACCGCGCGCGCCTTGGCCAGTGCCAGGCGCAGCGCCAGCGCGGCGGGCGCCTCATCGGGCAGGGCGGTTTCGTCGACCAGTGGCGCCACCACCTCGAAGGGCAGGCGCAGGCGCGACAGCAGTTCGTGGCGGTAGCGTGAGGTCGAAGCCAGGATCAAGGGCGGTGCGGCAGGCATGGTGAGGATTCTCCCATCGCCTGGCGTGGCCGCGCGGGTCGCTACACTGCACCGATGAAGGATCTAGCCCAAGACCCCCAGCGCCTGGACATGGCAGCCCTGGCCCGCGCCGGCGCCGTCGTTGCCGGCCAGCAGGCCCAAACCGCGCTGCAGCGCCTGACCGAGAGCTTGCTGGCGGTCGACGCCGATGCGGCGCCGCCGCAGGTCAGCTGGTCGGCCCGCGGCGAGTTGCGTGCGATGAAGGGCAGCGCGCCGCAGGTCTGGCTCCACCTCGAGGCCGGCACGCCGGTGGCGCTGGAATGCCAGCGCTGCCTGCAGCCGGTGCGGCTGGCCTTGCAGGTGACGCGTAGTTTCCGCTTCGTCGCCGACGAGGACGAAGCGGCGCGCCTGGACGAAGAGAGCGAGGACGACGACGTGCTGGTGCTGCCGCGCCGCCTCGACCTGCTCGAGCTGATCGAGGACGAGCTGATTCTGGCGCTGCCGCTGGTGCCGCGCCACGACGATTGCACAGCGCCGGCCTCGGCTGGCGAGCCGGCCCAGGTGGCCGACGACAAGGCGCCGCACCCCTTTGCTGCCCTGGCGGCACTGCGCCGGCCCGGGCGCTGAAGTGCGGAACAAGGCCGCCGGCTCGTCCGGTGCTATACTGCTAGGCTTTGCGGGATCGCCCTGGCGCTTGGTCGTCGGTCGCGGTCGCCCGAATTTGCCCAGCCGTTTGCCCTGCCAATGGCGGGCGCTGCCCCCAGGAGAATCACATGGCTGTTCAGCAGAACAAGAAGTCGCCGTCCAAGCGCGGCATGCACCGCTCGCACAA
>JAUSQH010000519.1 GCA_030652895.1 Alphaproteobacteria bacterium | reverse complement strand
CTCACCCCAGCCCTCTCCCACAAGGGGAGAGGGAGCCATAACGCTATGATGACGGAACAAAATTTCTATGCCGACAACTCCCGGATCAGCGCCGGGCGCTTGTCCAGCGGGGCGTAGCTGAAATTGATGCTGATGCGGTCGACCAGGCCGGTGTAGCGGCTTTTGATCATGGGCACGATTTCTTGCGGCTCGCCGACCACGGCGAAGGTGTCGAGGATTTCGTCTTCGATCAGGTCGCCCATTTCGACCCATTTGCCCTGCTTGGACATCAGGTTCAGTTGTGGCTGCAGCGTGCCCCAGCCATGGGTTTCCAGCACGCCGCGATAGGCGGGCGTCGAGGCGTAAAAGGCGATGCGCTGTTTGACGGCCTGCTTGTTTTCGTCAAACTCCTTTTCGTTCTGGCCGGACACTACGAACACCGGATAGGACAGCTCGAACGTGTTGCGCGCGCGGCTGCGCTTTTTCAGGCTGGCGTCGACGATTGGCAACGTCATCTGTTTGAGATATTTCACGGATGTCATGGGGTGCACCATGATGCCGTCGGCGACATCGGCGGCGACCTCGGTCATCATCGGGCCGACCGCGGCCAGGAATACGCGCGGCGCGCCAAATTTGCTGGGGGTGGGGGTGAACACCGGCGTCATCAGCGTGTGCGAATAAAATTCGCCCCGGAAATTCAGCGCTTCGCCATCATACCAGTTGGCCCAGATGGCGCGCATGGCCAGGATCATTTCACGCATGCGCGGGGCAGGGTGTGACCAGGGCATGGAAAAGCGCTTTTCAATATGCGCCTTGATCTGCGAGCCGATGCCCATGATGAAACGGCCCTGGGAATAATCGTTCAGATCATTGCCGATGGCGGCCATGTTCATCGGGTTGCGGGCAAACGCCACCGCGATGGCGGTGATCAATTCGATCTCCTTGCTGTGTTCCGCCGCCAGCACGAGGGGAAGAAACGGATCATGTCCGGTTTCAACGGTTTGCGCGCCGGTAAAGCCTGCGGCTTCAAGCTGGCCGATCCGCTCGGTGACTTTTCCCATGCCGATGGGCAGTTCGCCGTCTACTTTCATTGTTCCCTCCTGAACCCTGTGATCCGGGCGCCGTTGAGCCAGCGCCGGTCGATTGATCATGCCATAGTACCGCTTTGTGATCGCGTTAGGCACCATATTATGGCATTGCATAGGCGGAATTAACAGATCGCGACGGTTGGCAATGATGCAAAACACGACACCTCTGGTTGATGCAACCGGGCTCGATCTCAGTATTGGCGGGCGGCGTATTCTGGCGCATGTGGATTTATCCATCGGGCCGGGTGAAATTATCACCCTGATCGGGCCGAATGGGGCGGGCAAAAGCACCCTGGTGCGGGTTTTGCTCGGGCTGATGCGCCCGGATCATGGCGCGGTGGTGCGCCGGGCCGGATTGCGCATTGGCTATTTGCCGCAAAAATTCGATATTGATCCGGTGCTGCCGCTATCCGTGGCGCGGCTGATGACGCTGACGTGCCGGGCCACCCGGACAGAAATTGAATCTGCGCTGGCTGAAACCGGGGTCGCGCATCTGATTGTGGCGCAGGCGCAAACCCTTTCCGGTGGCGAGTTGCAGCGCGTACTTCTGGCGCGCGCCCTGTTGCGCAATCCGGATTTGCTGGTGCTGGACGAACCGGTACAGGGGGTGGATTTTGGCGGCCAGGCTGAACTGTACCGTCTGATCAGTGATATTCGTGACCGGCACGGCTGTGCGGTATTGATGGTGTCACACGATCTGCATCTGGTCATGGCGGCGACGGACCGGGTGTTGTGCCTGAACCAGCATCTATGCTGTGCGGGGACGCCCGCCATGGTGGCCAAGGACCCGGAATATTTGCGTCTGTTCGGCCCGCGAGCGGCCGAAGCCTTTGCGCTATACGCGCATGGCCCGCACGGCCATGACCATGACCACACGCTTTCGGGTGACGTTGTGCCGGCAGATCATGCGCATGAAGGTTCCGCGCATGATCACTGATTTTTTTACCCGCGCGCTGATAGCGGGTGTTTGCGTGGCGTTGGTGGCCGGGCCTGCGGGTTGTTTCATCGTGTGGCGGCGCATGGCGTATTTTGGCGACACCATGGCGCATTCGGCCTTGCTGGGGGTGGCGCTTGGGCTGTTGTTGGGGGTTGATCCCGTTCTGGGCGTGCTGGCGGTGAGTATTGTACTGGCGCTGATTCTGGCCGGGATGGGGGCCAACCGGACGCTTGCCAGTGACACGGTGCTGGGGATTTTGTCGCATTCCGCATTATCGCTGGGGATGATCGCGCTCAGCCTGATGCAGGGCATCCGGCTTGATCTGATGGTCTATCTGTTTGGCGATCTGCTGTCGGTTGGCATGATGGATATCGCATGGATAGCGGGCGGCGGCGGTGTGTCACTGGCCCTGTTGCTCTTGCTGTGGCGGCCATTATTGGCGATGACCGTACATGAAGAACTGGCCCGCGCCGAGGGCGTGAAGGTGGACGCGGTGCGGGCAGGTTTCATGCTGTTGATTGCGTTTCTGATCGCGGCGGCAATGAAAATCACCGGCGCGCTGTTAATCACCTCACTCTTGTTGATCCCCGCGGCCTGCGCGCGGCGTTTTGCGAACGGGCCGGGAACCATGGCCGTGTTAGCCGCGTTATATGGAAGTGCGGCAGTTGTGGGGGGCCTGTATGGTTCTTTGCACTTCGATACCCCGTCGGGTCCCTCCATTGTTCTTGCCGCATTGTTGCTGTTTTTATGTGGTCTGGTGTTCGGACGCAGGCCCTTCAGGAGTTAATCTACTAATGTTTTCCGTATCTTGTGTGCGTGGTTTTGCTGCTGCGGCCTTCGTAATAGTGTGTCAGTCGTCTGGTGCGTTGGCCGCGTCGGGCGGTGTCATCAATTTGCAGGCGGAGAATGATTTTTTTGCGGATGCCGGTGACAGACATTACAGCAATGGTATTCGCATCAGTTGGCTGACGCCCCCCAATACACGTCCGGAACGGCTGATTGACACGGCCCGACGACTGCCCTTTTTTTCGCCTGGTACGAATTTGCGCTTTAGTGTCGGGGGCGGTCAGAACATCTATACACCCGAGGATATCAATCTGCGCAATCCGGCCAGGAATGACCGGCCCTATGCGGGTTGGCTGTATGGCAGCGTTGGTCTGGTGTCGGAAGCGGACGCCTGCTCGGGGGGTGAGTCCGAGAATTGCCTGCTGGAAAATCTGGAACTGGATTTTGGCATTGTCGGTCCCGCCGCGATGGGACGCCAGGTGCAACGCGGATGGCACAGCATGTTCAATATCGACAAACCAGAGGGATGGAGCCACCAGCTCAAAAACGAGCCGGGAGTAGTATTGTATTACGAGCGCAAGCATCGCGCCAAGGTGCGGGATCTCGCGTCATTTCTGCAATTTGATTTTACGCCGCATTATGGCGGGGCGTTGGGCAATGTTTTCACGTACGGCGCCGCGGGCGCTACGGTCCGTTTAGGCGACGGGCTGCCAAGGGATTACGGGCCGCCGCGCATTCGGCCAAGCCTTCCGGGTTCAGGATTTTTCGAGCCAAATTACGGTCAGGAAAACGGTACGATCGCGTGGTATGTGTTCGCGGGGGCCGAAGCACGGGCTGTGGCGCGAAACATCTTTCTTGACGGCAATACGTTTGCAAACAGCCGTAGTGTGGACAGGAAGGTTGCCGTGGGTGATCTGCTGGGCGGCCTGGTGTTGACCGTTTCGCAAGTGCGAATGGCCTTTACATATGTGATGCGATCAAAGGAGTTTGATGGTCAGGATAAGCCCGATCAATTCGGCGCCGTAAGCCTGTCCTACGCATATTAGATTTCATGCTGACAAAATTATTATGACCCGGAGGCGGGAGGGCGCGCAATTGCGCGGCCGTTTGGCGCCGCAACGTTCCGCCTCGACGCACAACTGGCGTCTGATATTGCACGCCCGGATCGCTGGAGCCGCCGCCAAAAAAAATGACGTGAATGACTGGGACTGTCCAAGTGGATTGAATCTGACCGCGGCGGGGGTTAAGAATATTGTGCGGAAAAATTTTATTGTGATCAGGGGGATAACACTTGAGGCGCGCGCAAAAACCTTCGGAAATCTATCAGAGCTTTATAATGGACAGCACCCGATGGAAAGATTTCCAATCGCGTGATGGCGATATTTTTGTGTGCACGCCGGCCAAATGCGGCACCACCTGGACCCAGATGATTTGCGCACTGCTGGTCTTTCAGAAAACCGAATTTGAACATCCGCTCAGTGATTATACGCCCTGGCTGGATATGCTGATTACGCCTATTGACGAAGTGCTGGCCCGTCTTGAGGCGCAAACCCATCGCCGTTTTATTAAGACCCATACACCGTTCGATGGGCTGCCCTATTTTGACAACACCACCTATGTGTGCGTTGGCCGCGACCCGCGCGATGCGTTCATGTCGTTTGGCAGCCATTTCGCTAATATAAATCCGGAGTTTATGGGCAAATTTCTGGCCAACCCCAAACCCGGCGCGAAGATGCCGCATCCGCAGGCGAAGGAAATAGGCGAGCGGTTCATCAATGAGATCACCGCGACCGGTACGCCTGGCGCTACGGATAATCCTACGGGTGTCCTGCCCTATATAAAAAGTTTCTGGGATTACCGGCATCTGCCGAATATCCATTTTTTCCATTTCGACGATATGAAGAAGGATCTGGGCGGTCAGATGCGCCGTATGGCGCAGGTGCTTGGCATTCAGGTTGAAGAAAAATTGTGGCCTGCGCTGATCGATGCGGCCCGGTTCGAGAACATGAAACAGAAGTCCGATATGCTGGCGCCCGACGCAAAAACCGGCATCTGGCGCGAGCCGGGTAATTTCTTCAACAAAGGCGAGAGTGGTCAGTGGCGTGACGTTCTTGGCCCGGAGGAACTGGCTGTGTATGAAAAAACACTGCGAGAGCGGCTTTCGCCGGAGCTGGCGAAATGGATCGAGAAGGGGACGTTGGGTTAAACGATCCGTTACGGATTACGCCGCACTGCTTAACCGGGCCACAGCTTCTGAAAGGCGGGCGCGGGTTGTTTGCTGTTCGGCCAGACGTTCGCGTTCGGTTTCGATTACATGCGCGGGCGCGCGATCGACAAACGCGGCGTTACCGAGTTTGGTTTGCGCTTTGGCGATTTCCGCGTCCAGCTTTTCCAGCGATTTCTGCAATCGCGCGCGTTCCGCCTTGATGTCGATCACTTCGGCCAGAGGCAGGATCAGGGTTGCTTCTCCCAGCACTTCCTGCACCGCGC
>JAUSQH010000517.1 GCA_030652895.1 Alphaproteobacteria bacterium | reverse complement strand
GCCAGCTGCGCCGCCGCCGCAATACGTACACGCACCGCCGCAAGATTTGCGGTAATATTTGCTTGGAGCGAAATTATGCTCTGGTTCATGACACACAGGCCTATACGCAAGAAATGAATATGCAAGAAATATCACCATGACGCTAACAAAGCTTGCCGCCGAACTCAAACGCGCGTCGCGATTTTCCGCGACCAAACGCGTTTTGCCCGCATTATGGTTACTCAGTGATTCGCAACGCCTTTCAAATCCGCGTGCTGCCTTGGGCCGCCTGCCCACCGGGTCCGGCTTTATTTTCCGTAATTATGATCAGCCCGGACGCGAGTTCATGGCGCGCGAACTTTTACGGGTTTGCAGACAACGGCGCATTATATTCCTGCTCGCCGGTGACTGGCGCATGGCTTTGCGCGTGGGCGCAGACGGGGCGCATTTTCCGGAAGCGCTGGCGCATCAGGCGCACGCCATCCGATCTACAAAACCCAATGCCATTGTTACGGTGGCAGCCCATAGCGCCCGGGGCATTCTTCGCGCCCGTCAGTCCGGCGCGGATGCGGTCCTGCTATCGCCGGTGTTCGTCACGCAAAGCCATCCAGAAGCAACACCCCTGGGGCCGGGCCGGTTTGCGAAGCTAACCTGCGGGGCGCGCCTCCCAGTAATTGCACTGGGTGGAATTGATCTGCAAACCGCCCGCCGCCTGAAGGGCGGCGGCGCGGCGGGAATTGCCGGGATCAGCGGGATTGTTTAGCGCGGCTTACCGGCCTAACCGCTATCGCGCCCGGGCTTCCAATTGTGCGGAAGCCGCCCTCAACGAGAAATTCGCCTCGATATATGTGATCAATTGCGCCACGCATTCCTCGATGGAATGTTTCGCGGTATCAACCACCAGCTCCGCCACTTCAGGTTCTTCATAGGGCGCAGATATGCCGGTGAACTCCTTGATCTCGCCACGCCGCGCTTTTTCATACAGCCCCTTGGGATCGCGGCTTTCGCAGGTTTTCACATCGGCCTGCACATAGACCTCATGAAAACGGTTTGGCGCTGCCGCCCGCGCCCGGTCACGATCCGAGCGATAGGGAGAAATAAAGGCGGTCAACGCAATCATGCCCGCACGGGCGAATAGCGCGGCCACTTCACCCACACGACGGATATTTTCCGATCGGTCTTCCGGCGAAAAGCCCAGATTGGCGTTCAGGCCAAAGCGGATATTATCGCCATCCAGCACGTAAACCGAATAGCCTTTTTCGAACAGGCGCCGTTCCAGCTCCACAGACAGTGTTGATTTTCCGGCGCCCGAAAGCCCGGTAAACCAGATAACGCCACCGCGATGGCCGTTCATGCGCGCGCGTTCGTCATCGCTGACGCCCTGTTCGACCTTGACGATATTTGTCGAGCGCTGGGTGATAAGCTGACGCTGATCCGCATAGCCCTCCATGGAGATGATACCGCCGCCTGCAATATCGTAGCCATCGACCAGCACAAACCGCCCGGTGGCCGGCTTGTCGTTAAACGCATCCAGCGCAAGCATACGCCGGGATCGCAACACGATCTCCGCCACCTGATTGCGCTCCACAACGGTTGCCGATGCCGATGACAGATCACCAGTATCGATGACCGCTTCTATTTTCTGCACCTGTATCTGCGCTTCGGTCGTATTGAGCTTCAGCTTATAGGTTTTGCCGATGCTCAGCGGTTCATGGCCAAGCCAGAACAGACGCGCGCGGAAAACATCGGTTTCAATTGGAGCGTTTTTCACATGACTGATGGTGTCGCCGCGTTCGACGAAAATCTGTTCATCCAGCGTCATGCTCACATTATAACCAGCGGTGACGCGCGCAGGCGCCGCAAGTGACGTGGGCCAAACCTCCAGACTTTTTACCCGCGCCGTTTTATTGGACGGTGAAAACATAATTTCATCGCCTACACTGATGCGGCCCGATTCAATACGCCCGGCAATAACGCGGCGTTCGTCGAATTTGTAGACGTCCTGCACCGGCAGGCGTAGAGGCAGATCGGTGGACAGCGGCTCGGAAACGAAGCGGTCAAGCGCGCCAACGACCGTGGGTCCATCATACCAACCCATCGCAGCTGACTTGGTGACGATATTATCGCCCTCACGCGCGGACACCGGCAGAATGAACGTCGGCTCTACCCCCAGGTCGGTCAGATAAGCGCGGTATTCCCGGGAAATTTCATTGAAGCGTTCCTGGCTGTATTTCACCAGATCCATCTTGTTGATCGCTACCGCGACCTGGCGGATACCCAGCAGATGCAGCAGATAACCGTGACGCCGCGATTGTTCGCGAACCCCTTCTTCGGCATCGATGATCAGCAACGCCGCATCGCTTTGCGCGGCGCCCGTGATCATATTTTTAAGAAACTCCTTATGGCCCGGCGCATCGATAATCACATAGTTGCGCTTATCGGAATTAAACCAGATCTGCGACGTATCTATCGTGATGCCCTGATCGCGTTCGGCCTGCAGCGCATCCATCAAAAACGCATATTCGAATGGCATGCCGCGGCGGTCCGACATCGCCTTGATTTCTTCCACCTTGCCGGCGGGCAATGAATTTGTGTCATGTAAAAGTCTGCCGACCAGCGTTGATTTGCCGTGATCCACATGACCGACAATTACAATACGCAGTAAGTCACGAACGGCACCCTGAGAAAGATTAGACATTAATTTATTCCTTATAGATATCCGTCGGCGCGCAGACGCTCAAATGCGTCTTCTGCTTCGTGGTCCATTGCGCGTCCCGAACGTTCTGACACATTCGTCGTCTGCAGCTCGGTAATGATTTCGTCGATGGTGCTGGCCTGACTATCTACCGGGAACGTGATGTCTTCATCCCCGAGCGAGCGATACCGTTTGCCACCCTTTGAATAGTAAAGCGAGATCGTTGGAATATTTTCGCGCTGGGTGTATTGCCATATGTCCAGTTCGGTCCAATGCAGCAGCGGATGAATGCGCAGATGGGTGCCAGCGGGATAATCCGTCTTGTATTGATCCCAGAATTCCGGCGGCTGATCGCGAAAGTCCCATTGCCCCTCAACGCCACGCGGACTGAAGACTCGCTCCTTTGCCCGGGTAGCCTGTTCGTCGCGACGGATGCCAGCTATCAGGCCGCTAAATTTTTCACGATCCTGTACTTTTTTGAGCCCCGCTGTTTTACGTGCGGCAGACCGCGCCGCGGCAGGCAGACTGGGGTCAATTTCTTCTATCGGCGGGCAAGTGTCGCGGATGAGCGTAAGACCCCATTCCTTCACATAGCGGTCACGAAATTCGTACATTTCCTTGAATTTCTTTTCCGTGTCCACGTGAATAACCGGAAAGGGCACATGACCCAAAAAAGCCTTTTTCGCCAGCCAGATCATGACATTGGAATCTTTACCCAAAGACCACAACATGCCGATCTTGTCGAGCCGGTTAAACGCTTCTCGCAGAATGAAAACGCTTTTATTTTCCAGTTGATCCAGGTGGTTCATTTTATTTCCCATAATTTTATAGGGGTACGATATGTATCACGCTAAATACACGGCATTTACGGAATCGGACACAAAAAAATTGATTAGCCCGCATAAATCGATACTTATAGCACATACGTCACATCTTCCCTTTCCGCAGCATCGCCGGGATCGCGGGGCTGAAAGCTTAATATAATTTAACCATTCATAAAAATCAGAGGTAAAATTTGTATTTAATTGGCACGTCAATATTGTAATTGCTATGGAAGATAGTTGAAGCGGCCCATCTGCTCACCATGATCACGCACTATCCGGTTAATCTGGGACGACGACAGTGTGCTGCGCCATTGCTGCTTGCGGCCGGAACGGAAAAATGCCCGCGAATATTCGCTCCGCTCCTTAAAATTGTCCTTTTGTTCCTGCGCCTTAAGCGTCTCAAAAGAGGAAAATTTAATCGCCCTGCGCAACCGGTCATTGGGGGGCGTTAGCCCCAGAAATGTCGCAAGCTCCCGGAAACTGCGGTTGGGACGGTCTAACATATCCTCGTATCGCATAATATGCAGGCTTGGATTAGCGTGCCCTGTCCAACTGTGAACATGAGTTGACCAGTCGGAATGAAACTCCGCCGCATGTTCATCTGTTGTTTCGGTCGCCGCCGATTTATCCGCCAGACGCTCAATCGCGTCATCGAGGCTGACCCCGAAATGGTCGGACATGGATATCACCACATCCAGAGGGTTGCGAACGACATAGACCGCGCCCGCTGTTACGTCCATGGTTTGGAGGGCAATATTACAACATTCACCCAGGAAATTATGGGTTTTGACAAACACCGAATCTGGAAAAGCCCTGGTAAAATCCCTGTGCACCTGGGGGCGCAGAGCCATAACCGCATCCATTTTCATGTCGCCGAGCGGACGCCCGGCGCGGCGCGCATACCAGCCACCAGCGGATTCGCCGATACAAAAACTATCGAGTTCGTTGATAGACGCCGGCTGTGGCGGATTTCGCAACAGATTAAACAGGAACGCCATCAACCACGTATTGCCCGACTAGGGGTATGAGGCGAGCCATATTATTGCTCCCATCAAACTAACCAGACTATATTTATGCAAAGAACGC
>JAUSQH010000029.1 GCA_030652895.1 Alphaproteobacteria bacterium | reverse complement strand
CGGTTGCGATGGTGTTGCATGAGACTGTGGGTATTCTGCAGGGCTTCATGACCACCATCCACGCCTATACCGGTGATCAGCCAACACTGGACACGATGCACTCTGATTTATACCGCGGACGCGCCGCTGCTTTATCGATGATCCCGACCTCCACCGGCGCCGCCAAGGCTGTTGGTCTGGTGTTGCCGGAACTTGCGGGAAAACTTGATGGCACCGCCATTCGCGTACCAACGCCGAATGTGTCGGTGATTGATCTGGTGTTCAACGCCGGACGTGAAACCTCGGTCAAGGAAATTAACGATGCTATCCTGAAGGCGTCGCAAGGCAGGCTGAAAGGCGTACTGGGTGTCACCAGCACCAAGAACGTGTCGATCGATTTCAACCATGATCCGGCGTCGAGCACATTTGCGTTCGATCAAACCCAGGTCACCGGCGGTAAACTGGTCCGTGTACTGAGCTGGTATGACAATGAATGGGGCTTCTCCAACCGCATGGCCGACACGGCCCTGGCGATGGGCAAGTTCCTGTAAAGTCAAGGCCATGCCCTATCGCACACTGGATGATATTGATGTTGCCGGCAAACGGGTAATTGTCCGTGTCGACATCAACGTCCCGATTAAAGATGGCAAGGTTACAGACGCCACGCGCATTGACCGTGTGGTACCCACCATTCGGGAGCTTGCCGAAAAGGGCGCGCAGGTTATTTTGCTCGCCCATTTTGGGCGGCCAAAGGGACAGATCGTCAGTGATATGTCCCTGGCGCCTGTCGCGGGACCTCTGTCGAAAGCATTGGGACGGCCTGTGCTGTTCGCGTCTGACTGCATCGGTCAGGTCGCGCAGGCCGCGGTCCAGTCGTTGCATGATGGTGAAGTGGTTCTGCTGGAAAACACCCGTTTCCATGCCGGCGAAGAAAAAAACGATAAAGATTTTGCCAATAATCTGGCCGAACTGGGCGAAATCTATGTGAACGATGCATTTTCGGCGGCCCACCGGGCGCATGCCTCAACCGAAGGCATAGCACATTTGCTGCCATCCGTTGCCGGGCGCGGCATGCAGGCCGAACTTGACGCGCTTGCAAAAGCACTAAGCAACCCTGCGCGCCCGCTGGTGGCAGTCGTAGGTGGCGCGAAGATTTCTTCCAAACTGGACCTGTTGGGAAACCTCGTGCAGCGGGCCGACTGCCTGGTCATCGGCGGCGGCATGGCGAATACGTTTCTGGCGGCCCTTGGCAAGCCGGTCGGCGCGTCATTGTGCGAACATGACCTGGGTGAAACGGCACGCGATATCATGGATAAAGCCAAGGCGGCCGGATGCGAGGTTTTGTTGCCCTATCATGTCGTGGTGGCGAGGGAGTTCAAGGCGAACACCCCCTCAAAATCCATCCCCATTGACGCCATTGCAGCCGGCGATATGATCCTGGATGTAGGAATCGAGGCAATCGGAGACATCATCGCCCGGTTCGAGAATGCAAAAACCATTGTCTGGAATGGCCCGTTGGGCGCGTTTGAAATTGCGCCTTTCGATGCCGGAACGGTTGCAGCGGCCAATGCCGCCGCAAAATTGACCAAAGCGGGGCGCCTTTTATCAGTGGCAGGCGGCGGCGATACGGTTGCCGCGCTCAACCAGGCAGGGGTTGCCGGTGATTTCAGCTATGTTTCGACTGCGGGCGGCGCTTTTCTCGAATGGCTTGAGGGCAAGGAACTGCCCGGGGTCAAGGCGCTTGAAACCGCATAATTCAGCAAACCCATAGGAGGACATCACAATGGATTTAGACGCTTTGAACAAGATCGCCAACAAGATGGTTGAAACCGGCAAGGGCATTCTGGCCGCAGATGAAAGCAGTGGCACCATCAAGAAGCGCTTTGATCAGATCAATACGGAGTCGACCGAGACCAACCGCCGTGATTACCGCGAAATGCTGTTTCGTTCCGACGGCATGAAACATGTAAGCGGCGTCATTTTGTTCGATGAAACCATCTGGCAAAAGGCGGCGGACGGAACCCCGCTGGTGAAGGTTATTGAAAATGCGGGCGCCGTTCCCGGTATCAAAGTCGATGAAGGCACCGAAGCGATCACCGGAACATCTGGCGAGCTCATCACCAAGGGGCTTGATGGTCTTTCCGCCCGACTGCCAAAATATTATGAGGCTGGGGCACGTTTCGCCAAATGGCGCGCGGTAATCGACCCGGTTGCCGGACGGCACTCGCATACCGGCATTCTGGCCAACGCCCATGCGCTGGCCCGCTACGCCAATCTCTGCCAGGCGAACAATATCGTGCCCATCGTCGAGCCGGAAGTTCTGATGGACGGGGATAATGACATTGACGCCTGTTACGCCGTCACCCAGTGGGTGCTTAAGGAAACTTTCCAGCAACTTTACTATATGAACGTCCCGCTGGAAGGAATTGTGCTGAAGCCAAACATGATTATCCCTGGCAAGAAGAGTGGGAAAAAGGCGGGTATTGCTCAAATCGCTGAGAGGACAGTGAAATGCCTTAAGAGTTGTGTGCCCACGGCGGTGCCGGGCATCGCGTTTCTGTCTGGTGGCCAGTCCGATGAAGAGGCTACGGCCCATCTCAGCGCCATGAACGCGCTTGGCAATCTGCCCTGGAAGCTGACCTTCTCCTACGGCCGCGCGCTGCAACATCCTGCAATCATGGCATGGGCCGGGAAACCGGAAAATGTAAAGCGCGCGCAAACGGTGTTTACGCACCGCGCCAAGATGAATGGCCTCGCCACAAAGGGCGCATACAAGTCCGAGATGGAGCGCGAACTCGCGGCCTAGCGGCCTAACGGCGGACGTAGATGACATTGTTCCTCTTCGTCACCACACCCCAAATCCCCTCTCTCTCAAAGGGAGGGGGTTCCCTCCGGCCCCCGGATTGGATTCGCCTTTCGCTCGTGGGGAGAGGTGGCGTAATAACAAGAATCAAATCAAGTGAACCAAACTCCTGATCCCATTACCTGCCGGTTATATCTAATCACGCCGCCGAAAATCGATCTGGCAGGGTTTGCTGATGACCTCGCGCGTGCGTTGGATGGTGGCGATGTGGCGTGCGTGCAGTTGCGCCTCAAAGAATGTTCCGATGATGACGTGAAACGCGCCGCCGAAAAGCTGATGCCCATCGTGCATAAGCACGGTGCGGAATTTCTGATTAACGACCGGCCCGATATCGCCAAGGCTGTCAATGCGGATGGTGTGCACGTGGGCCAGCAGGATGCACCCTATAGCGTGGCGCGCAAATTACTGGGGCCAGATAAAACCATCGGCGTGACCTGTCATGATTCCCGGCATCTGGCGATGGAGGCCGCGGAACAAGGCGCCGATTATGTGGCCTTTGGCGCGTTCTTTCCAACCATTACCAAAGATGTGGAAACCCACGCCGCGCCAGAATTGCTTACATGGTGGCAGGATACTTTTTTAATTCCGTGCGTCGCCATCGGAGGCATCAAGGTGGAGAATTGCGGCCTGCTAGCCCAGGCCGGCGCAGATTTCATTTCCGTTTCCAGCGGGGTATGGAATTATCAGGACGGGCCAAAGGCGGCGGTCACGGCCTTCAACCGGATGATCGCGGGTGGCCGTTCACTTTAGCGGGCTGCTGCAAATTCTGATGTCCAGCGGTCCATCGCCCCTCACATAATAAACACGCCGTCGCTGATTAGTGGTGGAGGACATCAGCCAAGGCCAGCCCCCTCAAACCACGCCGCGTCCAATGGAAATATCGAGCTCCCGGATTTTCTTGCGCAAAGTATTGCGGTTAAGGCCGAGTAACTCAGCCGCCTTGATCTGATTGCCTCTGGTGGCGGCAAGGCACATGGCGATCAGCGGACGCTCGATTTCGCGCAGAACACGATCATGCAGCCCCGCCGGAGGCAACTCCTCCCCATGATCCGCGAAATAACGCGCCAGGTTGCGTTCCACCGCGGCGCCCAGACTGTCTTCACCACCTTCTGTATTATCTTGCGCCGGTATGTCCGCAGGACTCGCCAGTTCGGTTTCGATGATTTCAGCGCTGATTACCTCATCCAGATAAAGCGCCGCAAGGCGAAGAGTGAGATTTTCCAGCTCGCGCACATTGCCCGGCCAGCGATGGCGTTTCAGCCGCTCGAGCGCCGCGTGTTCCAGTGTCTTATGTGGCAACCCGTCCGCTTCCGTGCGACCGAGGAAATGCCGCACCAGATCAGGAATGTCCTGTGTGCGTTCACGTAATGGCGGAAGCCGCATCGGCACGACGTTCAACCGGTAAAACAAATCCTCCCGAAACAGGCCCTGAGCTATCTGCTGACGCAAATCGCGGTTGGTCGCGGCAATAATGCGTACATTGGTGCGGATCGGGGTGCGCCCGCCCACCATCATATATTCGCCTTCCTGCAACACACGCAGCAGCCGGGTCTGCGCCTCGAGCGGCATGTCCCCGATTTCATCGAGAAACAATGTGCCGCCTTCGGCCTGTTCGAAACGCCCGGACGCGCGATTTGCGGCGCCCGTGAAAGAGCCCTTTTCGTGGCCGAACAATTCACTTTCAATCAGCTCACGCGGGATCGCCGCCATGTTGATGGCAACGAATGGGCCGTTCTTGCGTTTACCATAATTGTGCAGGGCGCGCGCCACCAATTCCTTTCCGGTGCCGGATTCGCCATTGATCATGACCGTCAGATCCGTTCCCATCAGCCGGGCGAGGATGCGGTAAATTTCCTGCATGGGGGGCGAACGGCCGATCAACGGCAATTCTTCTTCGTCGCTTGCCCTACCACCTGTATTTTCCGACGGTGGGCTTTTCTGCGCAGCCAAGGCGCGCTTCACAATCCTGGTCAATTCATTCAGGTCAAACGGCTTGGGTAAATATTCATACGCCCCCTTTTCCGTCGCCTTGAGCGCCGTCATCAGGGTGTTTTGCGCGCTCATGACAATGATCGGAAGTCCGGGACGATGTTTCTTGATACGCGGCAGCATGTCAAACACGTTACCGTCAGGCATCATTACATCGGTAATGAGCAAATCGCCTTCGCCCTCTGATACCCAGCGCCACAGATTGGCGAGATTCCCGGTGGAGCGCACATTGTATCCCAGCCGGACCAGCGCCTGATTAAGCACTGTGCGAATGGCGTTATCGTCATCGGCGACGATGATGGTTTGGGTCATGGGGGCGGCTGAGGACATACTCATGGTTTTTGACTGCGTTGATTTGTGCGCCCGTGAATGGGCAGCAGTGTACGGAAAATCGTGCGTCTGGGCTGGGTGTCACATTCAATCATGCCACCGTGATCGCCGATAATCTTGGCGACCAGAGACAGGCCCAATCCGGTTCCATTCAGCTTTGTGGTGATGAACGGATCAAACAGATGCGCGCGGATATCTTCTGAAATGCCGGGCCCATTGTCACGCACACACACTTCAAACGGTAACGCAACCCGCGCGCTTCCCCCGGGAAGGGCCAGCCGCACCCCATGGCGATATGCAGTGCTTAATGTGATTTCTCCACCAGCAACACCATCAAGCGCTTCGGCGGCATTTTTCACCAGATTAAGGAATACCTGAATTAATTGATCGCGGTCCCCCAGCACTTCGGGTAACGATGGATCATATTCCTCTATGAAGCGGATATTTTTGGCAAATCCCGCTTGCGCGATACGCCTCACATGTTCCAGTACCCGATGAATATTTACTGGCATTGGCTGTAAAGGCCGCTGATCGCTAAACGCTTCCATGCGATCAACCAGTGCGCAGATACGGTCTGTCTCGTCGCAAATCAGCCGTGTCAGCGCCTTGTCCGCCTCATTAGCGTTCTGTTCTACAAGTTGCGCGGCGCCACGAATGCCCGACAGGGGATTTTTAATTTCATGCGCCAACATGCTGGCCATGCCGATGACCGAACGCACCGCACCGCGATGGGTCAATTGCTGATCCATTTTGCGGGCAATACTGGTTTCGCGCAGAACAAGCAAAACCGCGTCCCCGTCATCTCCTGCGGGCGCCACCTGCACATCTGCTATACGCTCACCGGTATGCGGCGTACTAAGGTTTACTTCGTATTCCCATACCGCTGCGCCATCACGCCGCACCTGGGTGATCATCGCCAGCACAGGACTTCCGAACGGAACCAGTTTCACGAGCGGCTGGTTGAGCAACATATGTGCACTTGACTGGAAAAACTGCTGCGCCTGGGCGTTGATATAGGAAATCCTGTCTGCTTCATCCACGACAATGACAGGGGCCGGAATGGCGTCCAGGATCATCTCCGCCGTGGAATTGACCTGCTCGCTACCGATGCCGCGGACGGCCGTCCTGCTTTTCAGCGATTCTGACATCACGCGGCCAACTCTGATGGCGAGCCCGCGCTATACCGCTCCAATGCAGCCAACACCGTCCGGGAACACTCCATCGTCATCAGCGTACGGCGAAGCCTTTCCCCCTCCGGCATGTGCGCCAGATACCAGCCAAGATGCTTGCGCGCCGTCCGTACACCCAGGGCCTCACCATAATGCGCGATCATGGCCGTATAGTGCCGCCGCATAATCTCCACTTGCATCTGGAATGGGGGCGCGGAAAGTTTGCGTCCCGTTGCAAGAAAATGCCGGATTTGTTCCGGAAACCAGGGACGGCCCTGGGCGCCGCGTCCGACCATAACCGCATCGGCGCCTGATAGCGATAAAGCCGCGGCCGCGTCTTCCTCGGTCTCAATATCACCATTTACGACAACCGGGATGTTTACCGCCTGTTTGACGTGCGCCACAAACTCCCAGTCGGCGCGGCCGTTGTAAAACTGGCTGCGGGTTCGTCCGTGAACGGAAAGTAGCTGAACCCCCAGCGTCTCGGCCCGGCGTGCCAGTTCTGGCGCATTCCGGTTATTTTCGTCCCATCCCGTGCGCATCTTCAATGTCACGGGAATATTCACTGCACTGACAGTCGCGGCGATCAATGCCGACGCCTGATCCAGATCACGCATCAGCGCCGATCCGGAATATCCATTTACCACTTTTTTTGCCGGACATCCCATGTTGATGTCGATGACTTGCGCTCCCAGGTCCGCACATAGCCTGGCCGCCTCGCCCATCCAATAAGCCTCACAGCCCGCGATCTGAATCGCCAAGGGCTTTTCATCTTCGGCGCGGCGCAGCCGGCGTTGCTGGGCAACCGGGCGGGACATAATTTCCCTGCTCGCCAGCATTTCGGAATAAACCAGCCCAACCCCCTGTTCACGGAATATGCGCCGCGTCGGCAAATCCGTGATCCCGGACAGCGGGGCCAAAAAAACCGGGTGGCTGATATTTATGGACTGAAGGGATATGGTCATTTATTAGGCATTCTATGATGTCGATTAATTTATGAGCATGTTATCCGCCGCGCGCCTGTTCAGCAAGATATTTGTTGCAGTGCACAGTGATCGGCTTGGCAGCGGCCCGCAACCTCGTTAGGTTCGCTGCAGGCAACGGGAAGAAACAGGCATATGCGCATTGACGCTCTGATCATGGCGGCCGGGAAAGGCCTACGCGCAGGCGGAACGCATCCGAAACAATATAGGAAAATTGGCGGCCAAACCGTGCTGCGTCATACCATAAGCAGGTTTTACGACCATCCAGAGATTCGCCAGGTGCGGGTGATTATTAACCCGGATGATACGCAGCTTTATAGGGATGCCGTAACCGGCCTGGCTATCGCTGCACCGATTCGCGGTGGCGCCCACCGGCAGGAGTCGGTGCGGCTGGGGCTTGAGACGCTGGCCGCCGACCCGCCCGATCTGGTGCTGATCCACGACGCGGCGCGGCCATTTGTCGATAATGCCACCATTGATGGCGTGATAGCGGCGCTATCTGACGCGGATGGCGCCATCGCCGCTATCCCCGTTACCGACACGCTGAAGATGTCGCACGCAGAGACAATTGAAAAAGGTATTTCACGAAACGGACTGTGGCGCGCCCAAACCCCGCAGGGCTTCCGTTTTCCGGCAATCCTTGACGCGCATCGCAAGGCCGTCGGCCAGGAGATGACCGATGATGCGGAAGTCGCCGAACATGCAGGGCTTCAGGTGCGTCTGATAACGGCAAACGAGGACAATTTCAAAATTACCCATGACGGGGATTTTGCCCGCGCCGAACGCCTGCTAAGCCGGCCGGAAATGCTTACACGCTTTGGCATGGGCTATGACGTGCACCGCTTCGAAGCGGGCGGCGCCGTCATATTGTGCGGCGTGGAAGTCCCGTATCACAAAAAGCTGGCCGGTCATTCCGATGCGGATGTGGGTCTGCATGCGCTGACCGACGCGATACTGGGCGCGATTGCGCAAGGCGACATAGGCCAGCATTTTCCCCCGTCCGATCCACAATGGAAGGGGGCGCCATCGCATATTTTTCTGGCCCACGCAGGAAAACTGGTGCGCGCCACAGGGGGGGAAATCATCAATCTCGACGTTACGCTGATCTGCGAAGCGCCACGCATCGGTCCCCACCGGATTTTGATGCAACAGCGTATAGAACAAATTCTTGACCTGCCGCCGGGACGGGTCAGCGTAAAGGCGACAACAACCGAAGGCCTGGGCTTTACCGGACGCGGCGAAGGCATTGCAGCACACGCGGCAGCCGCCGTGAGCGCGCCAAAATGATCATCGCGCGGCCGCCCACCGGCATTGGCTTTCGCCACCCTGTCAGCCTGATCGCCACCTGGTTTGGATGCGGGCTTTTGCCCGGTGCTCCAGGCACCTGGGGATCTCTGGCCGCGCTGCCCGTTGCCTGGGTTATTGTTATGCTTGGCGGCCCCTTGGGACTAATTGGCGCAGTGATCGCGGCATTCAGTATTGGGATTTGGGCGGCGGGGCGCTACAGTCAGGCGGCAGGACTGAAAGACTGTCAGAATGTTGTGATTGATGAGGTTGCCGGTCAATGGCTGGCGCTGGTATTTGTTCCGCTGGACCCGGCGGCCTATTTTGCGGCCTTTATTTTGTTCCGGATATGCGACATCTTCAAACCATGGCCCGCAAACTGGGCGGACCGCAACGTACCCGGCGGATTTGGCATTATGCTTGATGATATGATTGCCGGGACTTACGCGTTAATACTGATACAGACAGGCCTATATGTGATCAAATAGGATCGACCAGGAGACTAGCCAACATGTTCCCAACCAAGACTTTGAAACTTGCGGAAATGCTGCTTGCGGATTGCAAAGCGGCGGGACTGCGTATCGCAACAGCTGAATCGTGCACTGGCGGACTGGTCGCGGCATGTTTGTGCTCCATACCCGGCGCATCATCGGTATTTGACCGCGGGTTTGTTACCTATAGCAATGACGCCAAGCGCGATTTGCTTGGAGTGCCGGGGGATCTGATGGCCGATGTCGGCTCGGTAAGCGAGCCGGTATCACGTATGATGGCCGAGGGCGCCGTGGAAAATTCCAATGCGCATCTGGCCGTTGCGGTTACCGGCATTGCCGGGCCGGGTGGCGGCACCCGGATGAAACCTGTTGGGCTGGTGCATGTGGCCGCAGCGCGCGAACGCAAACCAATTCTGCACGAAATGTATCATTTCGGCGATATCGGCCGCGAAGAAATCCGCATGGAGGCGGTGTATGCGGCGCTTGAAATATTGCACCGGCATCTGCTGCGTTAGTTCTAGTTGAATAGAATATCGATATGATCGCCGCCGCAGTTGGCATAGGCCTTCATAACTTTTTCTATATCCGAACCGCACGCCGTCGGAGCGCCATTGGGCTCGACAATCGATACGCTGTACCCGAACGCCAGAACAAACTTTAAATACTCCTGCGCGCTAACCCCGGATATGCCGTGCATCAGGCCGGGGCTGAACTCACTCACGATCACGGGATGACAGCGCCTGATTAAATCAGAAGCGCCGAGAAGGGCATTATATTCAGCGCCTTCAATATCAATCTTGATGAAACCGACCTGCCTGTCCGCCGGAACGATGTCATCAATGCGCAGGCATGGGACGGTAGTCGCATCCGCAAGTTCCGCAGCGTCACCCGACAGGGCGGAAGTCGTTCCGTTACTGTACGCCGTGTTCAACACCAGAAGCCCAAGCTCGCGCCCTGCCCCGGCTTGCACAATCGTAACGTTCTCAAAGCCGTTGGCGCGGCGGCTGAGTTCGACAAGCTTTGCATTCTCGGGGTTGGGCTCAATGGCCATGACGCTTCCCGATGGCGTCACCAGCGCCGCAGACAGCATTGTGAAAAAACCGATGTTTGCGCCAATATCCAGGACGTGCATGCCAGCCCTCAAATATTTTTGAAAAATGGCAGCAACATGTGGTTCATAGGCGCCACTTTTTACCGCCCGGCCCACTGCAGCGTCGCCGTCGCGCACATACAGCGAAAAACCATCCAGATCCTTGAGAAACAACCCCTCATCCCAGTTCTTGCTCAAGATACTATTTTTTCTGCGCGCAAACTCCAGCGAGTTCACATACGACATGACCACATCGTCCAGACTGGTCTGCCCGGCATGGGCACTATGCCCCTTCCACTCCTCCTGATTGGGCGAACGGCCAAGGATCAGCCGAAAGCAGTAAAATATGTCTTCTGGCGTCGTGTGCTCCGTGTGGGGCACAGCCCATGGCGCGTCTGTTGCCAGATCGTTTCTGATTTGCACAGAATTAAACAGTTTTCGCGCCATAGTCGGCAATCGCATGGACTACTCCCATCACATGATCCTTATTTACATTGCTTGTAGTGGATAGTGGCTTTCAAGCACAAGTCAACTTTAGCAGCCAGGACATAAAGCGATTAGTGACATTATGTGAATACCGGCTTTATCTTCGCCGCCCAATCACGCACCAGATTGTCTCAAGGTTTTAGCGCCCCAAAGCTTTGAGTGCAGCGTCGGGCGCAAGGGCGGCGAAGGCCTCGTACTGGCTGAGAAATACGTTTCCGCTTAATTCTTCAAGAAAATGACTGCGCTGCAGCCGGTCCATAACGGGACCTTTGATTTCTGAAAAATGCAGTTTAACGTCTGCAGCTTTCAAGCGCGTATTAATCGCTTCAAGACTTTCCAGACCGCTGGCGTCGATGGAATTTACGCCCGGACACATCAGAATGACATGTTTGATGGCAGGGTTTTCCGCAACAAGGTTATGCACCATGTCTTCAAGAAAACGTACATTGGGAAAGTAAAGGCTTTCATCCACCCGTAAACTTAACACGAAGGGACTGGTCACCACCTTATGCCGCGAATTACTTCGAAAATGCTCTGTACCAGGAACTTGCCCGACAATCGCCCAATGCGGACGGCTGGTGCGATAAAGATGGATCAAAATTGACAGCGCCACTCCGGACAAAATTCCGATCTCTACACCGGCCGCCAGTGTGAATACAATTGCCGCCAACATGGCTGCGAAATCGCTTTTAGAATATATCCAGGTTCGCCTGATCGCGCCCGGATCGATAAGCGACAGTACGGCAACTATGATCGTCGCGGCCAGTGTCGCCTGCGGCAGAAAAAACAGATATGGCGTCAAATATATGGTGACAGCGGCAATGCCAATGGCCGTGAAAGCGCCCGCGGCTGGTGTTTCGACCCCCGCATCAAAATTTACCACAGACCGGGCAAATCCGCCGGTAACGGGAAACCCACCCGATAACGACGACGCGATGTTGGCCGTTCCCAGTGCGATGAACTCCTGATCTGGCACAATGCGCTGACGGCGTTTGGCGGCCAGCGTTTGCGCAATTGAAACCGATTCCACAAAACCAATGATGCTGATCAGCAATGCGGGGCCGGCGAGCGTGCGCCACAGATCAAGATTAAATGAGGGCATCGAAATAGGCGGCAGCCCGGCGACTATACTGCCCACAATGCGAACCCCGGCGGCGTCAAGCGCATATCGCCAGCTGACGAACGTCGTAATGGCAATAGCCAGAATTGGTGTGGTTTTTACAACGATATCCGCCACGCGCAGACCCAGACCCAGACGCAGCAGCAACCCCTTCAGACGCCAGCGTATCAAGACTTGAAAACCAATCACGGACACGCCGATCAGCAGCGTGAGCAGATTTATTTTTCCTAGTTGTGGAATAATCGCCAGGACTATTTCAACCAGGTTTTGTCCCGAGCCTTCAATACCAAGAATGTGTTTTAACTGGCCGGCGGCGATGAGAATTCCCGTTGCCGTGATGAACCCCGCAATTACCGGATGGCTGAGAAAATTTGCCAGAAACCCAAGCCGAAACAACCCCATGATAACCAGAATCAAGCCGGATAAAAACGCAAGGCAAGTAGCCGCCAGATAATAATCAAAGCTTCCCTGGGCGGCGATGTCCCCCACTGCCACAGCAGTCATCAGCGAAACCACCGCAACCGGACCCACCGACAATGTACGGCTTGTTCCGAACACCGTATACACCATCAACGGCAATATACTGGCGTAAAGACCGACCTGGGGTGGCAAGCCCGCCAGCATGGCATAGGCCAAGGATTGCGGAATCAGCATCAGCGTCACGACGACCGCGGCGATCAAATCGTTAGTCAGCGCGCCGCTATTGTAGTTTCTTCCCCAATCAAGTATTGGAAAATATTGTCTTAGCATGGCGTCACGCGGAAAGATGAGCTATCCGGAAATTTCATTTGATTACTGATCATCTAAAAGTAATTAAGCGGAAGTTTGAGATAGCTCACACCGTTTGCTTCGACAGGCGGGAAATGGCCTGCGCGCATATTTATTTGTACCGACGGCAGAATCAGGGCCGGCATATTCAACGTGGCGTCGCGCGCAGTTCGCATTTTTACGAAGTCCTCTTCACTGATCCCGTCATGCACGTGAATATTCTCTGATTTTTGTGCGGCGACAGTGGTTTCCCAGACAAATTCCGTGCGCTCCGGGGTCTGATAATCATGGCATAAGAATAGTCTTGTTGTGGGCGGTAATGTCAGGATTTTGCGGATCGAGCGGTAAAGCGCCCGGGCGTCGCCGCCTGGAAAGTCGGCCCTGGCGGAGCCATAATCCGGCATAAACATCGTATCACCGATAAACGCCGCGTCACCTGCAAGATATGTCATGCAGGCCGGCGTATGCCCCGGCGTATGCATTGCGTGCATTTCCAGCCCGCCAACACTTAATTTTTCCCCATCGTGCATTAAGCGGTCGAATTGGCTGCCATCAACGGGAAACGCTTTCTCCGTATTGAAGATCGTTTGAAACGTTTCCTGTACACGCGTCACGAGTGCCCCAATGACTGTCTGGCCACCGAGTTGCGTCTGTAGATATTGCGCCGCCGTCAAATGGTCTGCATGCACATGGGTCTCGATGATCCACTGAACGCGAAGATCATGTGCCCGCACATGGGCGATGATCTTGTCCGCTGAATTGGTGTATGTGCGCCCCGCTGCCGCATCAAAATCCAGTACCGGATCGACGATCGCACATGCAGATGATCCTGGGTCCTGCACAATATAGGTGACCGTGAACGTATGGGGATCAAAAAAACTTTGCACTATTGGGCGCATTCGCAACTCCCTATTTCACGTATAAAATTCGTAAATTAAATTTGGTGCATCCGATCGATTTTGGCAAGATCAAAATCAAATTCTGGATTTGTGGATTCAATCCACAGAATCGTTTTTCGCGGATTGCGCCAGTGACGTCCCCGTTACAAGGCGAAATATCGCGGGAAACACCATCACGACGAGGACAATCCTGGAAAGATGCATAAAAGAGACGTAGGCCGTAAGTGAGCCGATTGACAGCGCAATCAGGCTCATCTCCGCCAGCCCGCCTGGCGCCAGCGCCAGGATCAGGGGCTTCGGCAAATCACCAATCATCGGGGCAACGACAATGCCCGTCACGGCGGCGGCGATGACCATCATCACCCCGGATCCGATGGCAAACATAATTGTGCGCCAGACATGTCTCAGACTGAGCCCGGCAAACCGGCAACCAATCCCGGCGCCAATAACGACCTGGGCGCACGCAACGAGTACGCTTGGCGGCGCTGCGCTTGTAAGACCGCTGATATGCAAAACCGCACTAAGCAGCATCGGTCCAAGCAGCCCACCTGCGGGCAAGCGGAATTTAGCCGCCAGTGGCACACCAATAACCGCGCACGCCGTCAACAGCGTCATATCCAGTAAATCGGGAAATCCAGCCGGTCCCGGCGGCAAAGTGGGAACATGCAGACCTTCAAAATAGCGAAAATAAACCGGTATAGTGCCGACCACGACCAGAATGCGGGTCGCGTGTACCATGCTGATCGTCGCAACATTTCCCCCCACGCTTTCACCTACGGTCATCATTTCCGTAAGGCCGCCAGGCGCACTGGAGAAATACGCCGTGGCCTGATCGAGGCCCGCTACCCTGCGGAAATACTGATAGCTCAACGTCGTAATCAACGCGACAAAGCCTATCATCACACCCATCGACGGAAGCCACTGCACAGCCTGCGAAATGATTTCGGGGTGGAACGAACTGCCAAGCATGATGCCCAGAATAGCCAGCATGACCTTGCGCAGTATCAACGACATATGGGTTGGCGCGCCCGCCAGACTGGCGGTGGTAGTAAAAAACATCGCCCCCAGCATCCACGCCAGTGGCGTGCCGATCCAGGCAAAAAAACCGCCCCCCAGGGCAGCCAGCGTCAATGTGCCGGCAAGACGCGCAGACAGCCCGGCGCGCTTCAGCGAGATCATAAGCATAATGCGATGGGCCCTAATTCAATCTGTAAACTGTTCCATCAGGATGCGTTCGTCCAGATCATGACCGGCGTCAAACAGGATTGGCACGGTGATATCCTCGGCCATCGAAACTTCGACCATGCCCACCTTGCGCACCTCCAGCATATCGGCAACTGCGCTGACCGGGCGTTTATCGCGCTCCAGAATTTCAAATAACACCACCGCATTCTTTGGCAGCAGGGCTCCGCGCCAGCGCCGCGGACGAAATGCGCTGATCGGGGTTAACGCCAGCACGCCTGCTTTAATCGGCAGAATTGGCCCGTGCGCCGACAGGTTGTATGCGGTGCTGCCGGCGGGCGTCGCGACAAGAACGCCGTCGCAGTTCAACTCCTCCAGGCGGGGACGCCCGTCAATAGTGATGCGGATTTTCGCAGCCTGACGTGTGGACCGCAGAAGTGACACCTCATTGATGGCCAGGCCTTCAAAAGTTTGCCCACGCATATTTGTTGCGCGCATGCGAAGCGGGTTCAAGGTCGTGATTTCGGCCTTTTGCAGCCGTTCAATAAGGCCATCCTCAGAATATTCGTTCATCAGAAAGCCGAGAGAGCCCCGATTCATTCCGTAAATGGGAATATTACGGCCCATAAATTGATGAATCGTCTGCAGCATCTGTCCGTCACCACCGAGCGCCACAATCACGTCAGCCTGGTCCGGCGGCGTGGCCGCATAGCGATCACATAAAATCAGAAGTGCATCCTGTGCCTCTTGGGAATCCGATGCGACAAACGCAATTTTTTTGTACGCCATGACTGGCCTGACCGCCGAAGCAATTAATTCTGGGCTGAACCCTGATTACAGCGCATTTAATAGGGTGAATGAACGGCTTTGTCCATTATTGTGCGTGGACCGTGCAAGGACGCCATGGTCAAAACCAAACAGAACGCAGGCAGATTCAGCACGCCATCTGTGATGAAAATGAGAATTTTGCGATTACCCCTGCGTCCTTGTAACGCTACAGATCCCGGCGATATGTCGCCATGAAGTCTTTCAGGGTGTCAAGGCCCGCAATGGTGCTGGCTAGTTGGCGAAATGCCACACCATTGTTGGCGCTTGAGCGGCTGATGACATCAAAGCTGTCGGCATAGGGACTGGCAGCCATCTGCGCGTCATAGCGGGTGCGCATCTTGTCCAGGCCATCCTGTTGTCCCGCCAGCGCATAGGCAATCGCCGCCCGCATAATGCGCCCCTGCAACGGTGCGTCCAAAGGTTTATCGGAAGGCGGCGGCCCGCTGTCGGCTAGAACTTTATCAAGACTCGAAGCCGCCTTTGGCCAGTCCTGGGCTGCCCAGTAAATATCCGCACGCAGCAAATTTGCGTCGGGAACATCCACTCCGGCTATGAGTTCAAGAGCCTGTTCAAATTCGGAAAGCTCGCTCAGCGCCCGCGCCTCCAGAATTAGGCGCCTAAAGGTCAAGTCCTCCGGCAATCGTGTCTGGCGCGTGCGGCGGATCGTATCCAGCGCCTTATCCGGCTGTTTATCCAGTAACTGAATGACCGCCAGCCGCACCGCCACCTGCGCTTTCGCGGTGCCGTCTAAACGATAGCGCACCTGGTGATCCAGTAATTCGATGGCTTCGTCCAGCAGGTCAACTGCCACCAGGCGTTCGCCCAATCGGCGGATCATTTCATCACCGTCAGCGCCGAGTGGTGTCAATTCACGAAAATCATAGTATAATGCTAGCGCTTTGATTGCAGGCATCGTACTTGAGCCATTCCTCAAATAAAGATCTGCAAAAATTTCATTCATACTATCAGCTATATGGGATGAACGCTCCGTATTCGGATAGTAAGTGACCGCACTGCGCATCACCGAAAGCGACTCGCGGTACGCGCCATTCGCAGCGTAACGCTTTCCTAGCGCCTCGAGAATCTTTAGCTCCGTATCATCCCCGCGCCAGGCGTACCGTAACCCTTCAAGCTGCTCGATCGCCTTGGCGTTATCCATGCTACCCAGCTTATTCAACAGCAACAAACGCGATAGTCTGGCGGGCGTTTCGGTTGGCCGGTAATGTGTTGCAATCACCTTGTCGTAAGCATCCAGCGCCGCGTCATTTTTTCCGCGCACCTCAAGAAGGTTGGCTTGCAGCAACCTGCCCTCGCTCGCCATTTGCGGCGTGAGCGTGTCAATTTTAACATTATTCAATTCGCGCTGGGCGCGGTCATTTTCACCCATCGCCAATGCCGCAGTTCCCGCCAATATCCGCAGTTCCGCGCGTATTTGGGGTGAATATTTACCCATGACAGCCAAGCCGCTATCGAATGCGATAAGCGCCTCTTTCCAGGAGTTCTGCCGCGCCTTGACAGCCCCCAGCCATAATTTTGCGTGTGAATCATTTTTTAATCCGTTATCCGACAGATCTCGTTCCGCCTCGTCCAGGCGCCCCAGATAATAATTCGTTACACCGGACAGTCCGCGAAAATAAGGATCGTTAATGATATTTGCGTCCTCACTGGCCATGATATTCAGTATACCGCGCGCCTCCGCCTCGAGCCCGTGGGCAAGATGAAATTGGGCCAGACTCATTTGGCCGCTTCTGCGTTCCACAAGTTTTGTTGCCGCGACATTTGCGCGCAACTGCTGGCGGGTAGCGTAGAAATTTTCAGCAGTGCCGCGCTTCCAGCGGTCAAACTCCATATAGGCTGGGGGTTGCGGCGTTATTTTCCCGGTGCCATTTTTCCCAAGCGAGCGCACCACCTCATCGGACATTTGCAGGCCCGCCGCAGATGTAATCATAACCGATCCTGGCGCGGCACTTACTTTTAGCTGATCAGACCGCAACACGATTGCCACGCCCTGACTTGTTGGCAACAGTTCAAAATCAACATATTTACGGCTTTCCACAACTGCCTGGGTCGCCTCCAGAACCGGCGAAATCATAATGGTGTCGCCCACAGTCGGATCAATCACAGCGAACGGCCCAGTCGGGTTGCCCGCGCGCACCCGGACCAGCCCCCCCGGTTCCGCCTCGGGTTCACGCACGACAGGCAATATTCCATCGGGCGTACCTGCCTCGCGCAGAAGATCGACCTGCCACACCGAATGACGCCGCGCAACCCTGGGCAAATAACCTGGCGCAACTTTGAACGCCAGCACCGTTGAGTCCTGATCATCCAGTTGCTCGGCCTTCATAATTACATCGCGTCTCAATAATGAGACGATCGATAAATCGACGTGGGCAGGTTTATCGAACACTACCCATAAATAATCGCCACGTAAAAATACTGCGCCCGCTACATCTTTGGGAAATGGAAAACGCATCCGCAAACCACCGGCAATTTCTTTTACCCGCATTTCAAAGTCTATCTGGCCGCCCTTGGTTACCGCGGCATCTTTTTCATCCTCAATCATTTTTGCTTTGGCCAGCGCTGCGCCGATAGCCTGATCTTCGGCCTCTTGCTTTTTCTGCTGCTCCAGCGCAATAGCCGCTGCGCGGTCCGCCTCCGCTTCAGCTTCGCTGCGTTCCGATATGATTTTTGCGGCTGCTATTCTGGGTGGCGTCATTGTAACCGGCGTCGCCGGCTTTTCAGGTGGCATAACCGGTGTTTTTTCCGCCACCTTATCGTCGGCGGGCGGTGCCATTAATAAATCAATGACTACGACCTTATCGAATTGCCTGGTCTTTAAACCGAACTCCCGCCGAAGAGGAAAACGTACTTCCCGGCCGTCTTTGCCTATTACCGGCTTGCCAACAAAGTCAGCCAGTTTCTGTTCAAAAACCGCATAATTGGCCGTGAACGGCTTATCGAAAACTATGCGCAGTTGTTTTCCCTTAATCTCGGCTCGGTACCCCGTCTTGGTAGGCCATTCAAAAACGATCCGTCCATATTCGGCATGCACGCCCGCACGTGTTTTTACCGCCTGCTGCGCCATAGCCGGCGCGGCACCAAACGCAAAACAGACCGTCAGCAGAAGCATATAGACGCTATAGCGGAACATGTTACTTCTCATGTGCCGAACTCTCGAACGACGAGCTCTACCACATCGTCCGCCGCCCCGGCGCTGGATGGCACAATGGAATGACCGACAGGAATGATTGATAAAGTCAAACCGCTCTGCGCAAACATTCTTTTAACGATCATCGCACGGCTCAAGGAAAATTCCCACGCTGAGGCAAACCCTTCCGGTCCTGAAAGGGCCGGGCGTTCCGCGGCGGATGAATAGACATGAACTTCAACACGATTTTTGACAGACGCCAGGGACCGACCAATCGCCTCAAGCGCTGCGGAGGCGCTTTGCGTGGCCCGCGCTTTTTCCGGTTCGAACAGTAAATCAACTGGCAGGGCGATAACGACACGATCCGCCCTGCTATGAACGCGTGCGTTGGCAAGAATCGGGTGGTTCCGGAATTTTTCCCTGATCACTGTTTCCAGATACCCAAGATCAATACCTTTTGGCTCCAGCACACGAAACGGCCTGGCTTCTTTCTCAATTTCCAGAATGGATCGCTCACGCCCGGGCGAAAGCTCATCACTCAGTCCACTAACGATTGACTTCCAGGCTTCGGTTTGCAGATGAGACATGCTGAACAACATCACAAAAAACGCAAGCATCAAGGACATGAGATCGCTGAACGTCACGATCCACACATTATTGACTTCCGGCGCCGGAGGGGTAACCCCGGCCTCGTCTATGTCAAAGGGAAAACCGCCATCATGCATCATTGCCGGGCACCACCGGGTATTGCGCCATCTTCTGGTGAAGAAATTGCATAAAACGCGATTTCCAGTTTTGGCGCGTCACCTTCCAAAACCACGATGGAAATCGACTGCGGCGGCACATCTGCATCAGTCAGAGTACGAGCAAAACGGCTTGCCTGGCGGGCAATTACCGGAGCCTCTGATCCCATATTCGCCGCGTTCTCTGAAAATTCTTCCGGAACGCCGGCAATCCTGATTTCTATCATTGGCAGCGCCACGCCGGCGTCCGGCCGAAGCATCGCCCTGGCGATATCCAGCACCACGAGGCGCCCTTCCGGACTCAACACGCCGGTGCGCGGGATGAATATTTTTTCACGATTCAGACGCACAACCAGCGTGCCATTTTCGCCGCGCAATAGCTTTACTTCGCCGGCCGCATCACGCCCACGCAGTGTGCTGACCATCGCATCAAGATACTTCTGGTCCAGCATGACCACGCCGG
>JAUSQH010000509.1 GCA_030652895.1 Alphaproteobacteria bacterium | reverse complement strand
TTCACCCGGAAAAAAGCCAGGCGCTTGGGCTGCGGTTGCTGGCGAATTTTCTGCGCTGGACACCCTGATCGCACACATATCTAGACGGAGCACACTATATGCCGGATACGCAACGGCTGGATAGCGCCAGTGACTTAAAGGCCACGCGCATAGACGAGATCGAAAGCTTTATCGGCAACGATCTGGCGGAACTGTGCGAACTGACCACCCATGTCGTTACCGATGGGGATGGATTTCTATGGGTCAAGGCGCCGCCTATACGGGTTCTGGAGAATTACTGGAACGGCGTCATGCTGGTGCCCGAGCGCAGCCTGTTCATTGCGCGGCTGGACGGCCGCGTTGTTGGTACTGCGCAATTGCTGCGTCCCCCGGCGAATAATGAATCCGGTTCATTTGCGGCGCAGATTACCACATTTATCATTGCACCCTGGGCGCGCGGGCATGGTCTGGCGCGCGGCCTGCTGCAGGAGCTCGAGGAAGTGGCGCGCGCGCGCGGCTATAGCACACTTGATCTGGATGTGCGGTCAGACCGGCTGGTGGCGATCAAACTGTTTGAAGCCCATGGGTTCGTGCGGTGGGGCGTCAAGCAGCGGTATGCGCGCATCAACGGGCGCTATATCGCTGGTTATTATTACAGCAAACATCTTGATGAGAGCGCTGCTTCGAAATGATCTTGTTTCCCGCGATAGATTTGAAGGACGGCGTGTGTGTGCGTTTGCTGCGTGGCGACATGAACGCGGCCACGACTTTTAACGACGATCCGGCCGCCCAGGCCCGGAAATTCGAGCAACAGGGCTTTTCCTGGCTGCATCTGGTGGACCTCAATGGCGCATTTGCCGGTAAGCCGGTAAATGGTGAAAGCGTCTCGGCGATTCTGTCAGCGGTAAAGATACCGGTTCAGCTTGGCGGCGGTATCCGCGATATGGCGACCATTGAAGATTGGCTGGTGCGCGGGGTGCGCCGGGTTATTCTTGGCACGGTGGCGGTGCGGGATCCGGACCTGGTGCGCGCCGCGTGCCACGCCTTTCCAGGGCGCGTCGCGGTTGGCATTGATGCGCGCGCTGGTAAAGTTGCTGTCGCTGGCTGGGCGGAAGAAACTGAAATTTCCGCACATGACCTGGCGCGCCGGTTTGAAGACGCAGGCGTTGCGGCGATTATCTATACGGATATCGACCGCGATGGAGCGTTGCAGGGTGTGAATATTCCCGCGACAGTGGCGCTGGCGGAAACCGTAAAAATTCCTGTCATCGCCAGCGGTGGCGTATCTTCGCTGGCCGATCTTGAGGCGCTGAAGGCCACGCGCTGCCCCGGCATTGAAGGCGTTATTTCCGGGCGCGCGCTGTATGATGGGCGCCTTGATCCGGCATCTGCGCTGAAGGTGCTGGCATGCTGAAGGTGCGCATTATTCCCTGTCTCGATGTGGACAAGGGCCGTGTCGTCAAGGGCATTTCCTTCGTCAACCTGGTGGATGCGGGCGATCCCGTTGAACAGGCGCGGCGCTATGACGCTGAGGGTGCGGACGAAGTATGCTTTCTGGATATTACGGCGTCGCATGAAGTGCGTGATACGCTGTATGACATTGTGGGACAGACCGCGTCGCAATGTTTTATGCCGCTGACCGTTGGCGGAGGTGTGCGCAAGGTTGAAGATGTGCGTAATCTGCTGCTCGCGGGGGCTGACAAGGTGGCGATCAATACAGCCGCCGTCGCGCGCCGCGAGCTGGTGAAAGACGCGGCGGAAAAATTCGGCAGCCAATGCATTGTGGTGGCGATCGACGCCAAAGCGGCAGGCCCGGGCAAATGGGAAATCTGGACCCATGGCGGACGCACCGCTACCGGGATTGACGCGGTAGCCTATGCACGCGAAGTGGTGGCACTGGGGGCAGGAGAAATTCTGCTAACCTCGATGGATCGCGATGGATCGCGCGCGGGCTTTGATCTGGCGCTTACCCGCGCCATCAGTGATGCGGTTAGCGTGCCGGTCATTGCCAGTGGCGGCGTGGGGACGCTGGATCATCTCAGTCAGGGGATACTGGAAGGCCATGCCAGCGCGGTGCTGGCGGCGTCAATTTTTCACTTTGGCGAATTTTCCATTCAGCAGGCAAAACGCCATATGGCGGCAGCCGGAATTGCGGTGCGTCTATGAAAAAAACAGTGGATACAAATGCGCTGGAAACCCTCGCGCGGCTGGCGGAATTAATCAGAGGCCGTGCCAGTGCGGGTACGGATACGTCTTACACGGCAAAACTGCTGGCCGGTGCGCCGCAACTGCCGGCCAAGAAGCTGGCGGAAGAAGCGGTTGAGTTGGCGCTGGCGGCGGTGAGTGGCGATAACAAGGCGATTGCCGCCGAAGCCGCCGATGTCCTGTATCATTTGCTGGTGCTGTTACAGGCGTCCGGCGTATCGCTTGGCGACGTCTGCAGTGTATTGGCAGACCGCGAAGGCATTTCCGGTATTGCGGAAAAAGCCAGCCGCAAGAAGTAGCCGCAGCATTCTTGTAAAGCCTAATTTGCGTTAACCATACGGGCTGCACTGCGGGAATTTACCGTCTGGTAATGGCCTGATGCGATACTGCGCGGGTATTGATCGTCCAGAATGTTTCGGAGGATCATTAAGGAATTGAAACCAGCATGAGCGAGTTCTCCAACCCACAGACAAAATCGCCGACACCGTCTCCCACGTCATCCCGGCAGGCCGAGGAAACGTGCGCCGTGCGGGTGCAGATCGGCACCATTACCGCCATCAGGGGCGCCAACGTCACTGCGCTGCTGAATGCGCCCGGCGCCACCCGTCAGGAGAATATTTCTATTGGCGGCCTGCTCGCTATGCCCGGTGATCTGTCCGTCGTCTATGGCATGGTGCAATCAATGAGCGGCGGAGGGTACACGGTGATTGGCACCGGGGCCGAAGCCCGCATGATTGAAATTCAATTGTTGGGTGAAATTCTACTCGATGAAAAAGGCGGCCATGGAAGCTTTCATCGCGGGGTGACCTATTACCCGCATTTTGACACGCCGGTGATGACGGCGGATGCGCGCGATCTGGCGACGGTTTACGCGCCGCCAAATGTTTCCATTGCGCGGCTTGGCAGTATTCATCAGGACCGGTCGATTCCAGCTTTTGCTGTAACCGACGAATTGCTGGCCAAACATTTCGCGGTGCTCGGCACAACAGGTTCCGGCAAAAGCTGTGTTGTGTCGCTGGTTTTGCACGCCATTCTGGATCAGCATCCCAACGGGCACATTGTGCTGATTGATCCGCACAATGAATATGCCGTCGCATTTGGAGATAAAGCCGAAGCCATTCATCTGAGTAATCTGCAATTGCCCTATTGGTTGCTCAATTTTGAAGAACTGGTTGAGGTCGTTATCGGGCAGAATCAGGATCGCGCTTATCCGGAAATCGAAATCCTCAAAAACGGCGTCATCGAAGCCAAAAAAATGTTTTTGCATCAGGGGGAGCGCGGCGACCATATCACTGTCGATACGCCGGTTCCCTACCGGCTGGGAGACATGATCAAGGTTTTCGACGATGCGATGGGGAAACTGGAACGAACCGAGGACGTGGTTTCCTATTTTCGTCTGAAGTCCAAAATCGAAAGCCTGCGCATTGACCGCCGCTTTTCGTTCATGTTTTCCAGGCATCTGGTGGACGATACGATGGCGCGAATATTGTCGCGCATTCTGCGTATTCCGGTGGCGGGCAAGCCGGTCAGCATTGTCGATATTTCCGGCATTCCATCGGAAATAGTCGACGTGGTGGTGTCGGTTTTGGCGCGGATGATCTTTGATTTTTCTGTCTGGGCCAGTCAGGACAAGACGCGCAAGGCGCCCGTGTTGCTGGTGTGTGAAGAAGCTCACCGCTATGTGCCGCGCGATGAGGAAACGAATTTCGGCCCCAGCAAAAAAGCCATTTCGCGCATCGCCAAGGAAGGCCGCAAATATGGGGTTGGCCTGTGTCTGGTCAGCCAGCGTCCGGCGGAACTGTCGACCAGCGCATTATCCCAGTGCAACACCATGATTGCGTTGCGCATGAGCAATATTCGCGATCAGGAATTTGTCGCCAACGCATTGCCGGAAAGTGCAGGCGGCCTGCTATCGGCATTGCCGTCGCTGGCGCAACAAGAAGCGATCATCGTGGGCGACGGGGTGACTATTCCGATGCGTATGCGCTTTGACGATCTGCCATCCGAAAGACGTCCGGCCTCGGATACGGCGGCGTTTTCACAGGCCTGGCGCAGCGAAGACGCGGATAGTGATTTCATTGAGCAGATCGTCGAACGCTGGCGCATGCAAAAGCGGTAGGCGCTTAATTCACGATTGCTCTTTATCCGCATCAATCGGCACGCAGTAAAGTTCCAGCCGGTGGCCGACAAGCCGGTAGCCCAGCCGTTCGGCGATGGCGCGTTGCAAGCTCTCGATTTGCTTGTCGGTAAACTCAATGACGTCCCGGGTCTGAATATTGATCAGATGATCGTGATGGGTTTCGGGCACCTGTTCATAGCGCGCGCGGCCATCGCCAAATTCGTGCCGCTCCAGTATGCCCGCCTCTTCGAACAGGCGTACCGTGCGATAAACGGTGGCGATACTGATGTTCAAATCCTGTTGCGAGGCGCGGCGATACACTTCCTCCACGTCGGGATGGTCATCGGAATTGGACAGGACGCGCGCAATGATCCGGCGTTGTTCGGTCATGCGCATACCGCGCTGTTCACAGATATCTTCAATGGGCGCAACCATGATTGCCTCTTTAGCGCAGAAAAAAATCGTTGTCTCGGAATATCAGTATAACTGAAATAAGTCCGGGCGGCATCCGCTATAAATTTCTGCGCATGACCAACGCGTCGGTGGCGCCTGCAGCGGTATTGTCCGGCGTGGGTTCATAATAGGCTTTGCGCAGGCCCACGGCGGCAAAACCCAGACGTTTATACACAGACAGGGCAGCGTCATTATCGACTGCGACCTCCAGAAATACGGCGTTCGCGCCGCGCTGTTGCATACGCCCGGTAAACTCCGAAACCAGTGCACCGCCAACGCCACGCGCGCGAAAATCAGGTAAAACCCCGGTCGAGATGATTTCGGCCTCGCCCCCGGCTTCACGGCCCATAAGGAAACCCGCAGGGGTTGCAGCATTTTCAGCCTGTGTGGGCAGCACGGCAATGGTTCCGGTCGCGCCAGGCATCGCCAGCAGCCGGGCAATGGCGACAGCGTCCCAGCCCTTTGCAAAGCAGGCCCCGTGCAGGGCCTCCAATATTTCCAGCGAGGCCACCCCCGCGCGGATAATATCAGCGCCGCCCCAGATCATGTGGCTGCTGCGGGCAGTTTTGCGTCGGGCGCGCGTAAATAGAGCGGGGCGATCGTATCTCCGGCCACCGCGGGCCGGTTGGCGGCAAAGGAGGCGAGAATGGCCGCATCGGGAAGCAGATCGGGGTAACTGGCGCTTACCCGCCCGGTGCACAGGCCTGCCAGTGTGGCCGCGCCGCTGCCTACCAGCCGAAGTGTCACGTCAAGCGTTGCGATAAACGCCGCAGCGTCAGAAACCGTCAGCAATGCGGGCCGACACAGGGCGTTCACGCCATCAAAGGCCTGGAAATAAACCTGATCATTGCGTGCATCCAGGGCTACCGCAACGGGGGCATTTCCCTCAATAGCGGCGGCCAGCAGTTCAAAAGTGCTGACCCCTACCAGTGGCAGGCCGCGCGCTACACAAATGCCGCGCGCCGCGGCTAGTCCCACGCGCACGCCTGCAAAACTGCCGGGACCGATACTCACCGCCAGCCGGTCAAGGGCACGATAATCCAGTCCGCTTTGCGCCCGGACATGTTCCACCATGGGTAGCAATGCTTCCGCATGGCCGCGTTGCATCGGCCGCCAGTCCTTTGCCAGTATTACGCCGTCCTGCCACACCGCCACGGAACATGCGGAAAGACAGGTATCAAGCGAGAGAACACGCATCACAGAATCTTGCACACCTCGTCAAAGCTGAATTTGGGATGCCGCGCGAAGATCTGGCTTTCATCGCCCCGGCCAATATTGCACAAAAAGTTTGATTTGACCTTGCCGTCCGGGAAAAACTCCTTGTCCACTGCGGCATTGTCAAAGCCGGACATGGCGCCTATATCCAGTCCGACGGCCCGCGCCGCCAGCATCAGATAGGCGCCCTGCAGGGTGCCGTTGCGGAATGCGGTCGTTTCCGCATGCGCCGCACTCCAGTTGAACCAGGTTTTGGCGGTCAGATCATGGGGGAACAGCATCGGCAGATGTTCATAGAATTCAATATCATAGGCAATAATGGCGCAAACCGGCGCGGCCATGGTCTTGGCCAGATTGCCTTCGCTTAGCGCAGGACGCAGGCGTTCTTTCGCCGCGGCGGTTTTAAGGAACAGGATCCGGGCGGGCGAGCAATTGGCGCTGGTCGGCCCGCATTTCACAATATCGTAAATCGCGTGCAGCTGCGCGTCGCTGACTTGGGCGTCCGCAGCCCAGCCATTATGGGTTCGGGCCTTCCGGAACAGCAAGTCAAGTCCCTGATCATCCAACATATTGCCCATAATACCGCCTCGCTTTCATCATTGCGTTACTGTTAAGAAGTAGGTTTGCCGCCAACATATATGGAGTTAGAGTCGAATCCAATGTCTGCATGGGAAAAGTTCCGGGGGAATCTGTTGCGTCTTTTGAGTGGGGGCTGTTTGGCCTTTCTAGCGGTTGGCGGCGCTATGGCGCAGGACCGGGGCCAGGCGACAGTGTTTCTCTATCACCGTTTCGGCGAAGCGAGATACCCTTCCACCAGCATCTCCATCCCACAGTTTGAGGCGCACATTGCCGAGCTGACTTCCGGGCGTTATCACGTGATGCCGCTGGAAACTATTGTTGACACTCTCGCTGCTGGAAAGCCGCTGCCTGAACATGCGGTGGCGATCACCATTGATGACGGGTTTGTGTCAACTTATCACGAAGCGTGGCCCCGGCTGCGCGCCGCCGGCCTGCCATTCACGATCTTCATTACATCCGACGTAGTCGATAAAAAAGCCAGCGGGAATCTAAGTTGGGATCAGATCAGGGAAATGCTGGCCGGTGGCGGGGTCACCGTTGGTAATCATACCGCGGCGCATCATCATATGCCACGAGTGACAGAAGCGGAAAACAGCGCGGATATCGTCAAGGCCAACACCAGGTTTCAAGAGGAACTGGGGCTGCGACCGGCATTGTTCGCCTATCCATATGGCCAATATTCCAAACGCGATGTTGGCCAGATTTCCGCGCTGGCGTTCAAGGCGGCGTTTGGCCAGTATTCCGGCGTGGTTCATAGCGGGGCGAATCGTTTTGCATTGCCCCGCTTCGAAATGAACGTTCACTATGGCGATATTGGCCGTTTTGTCCTGGCGGCGAACGCTTTGCCCCTGCCCGTGCTGAACATTACGCCCGAAAACCCTTTACTGGGGGCGGACAATAATCCGCCGGCGTTTGGCTTTACGGCGCACGCCTCGGTTACCGGTCTTGATCAGTTGCATTGTTACGCCAGCAACCAGGTAGACGCCGTGCCGGTACAGCATCTGGAAGACAACCGGATTGAGGTGCGCTTGCAGGCCCCGTTTAAGCCGGGGCTGGGGAGGATTAACTGTACGCTGCCCACCAGTTCCGGGCGCTGGCGCTGGCTGGGCCAGGCGTTTCTGATCCCCTAGCGGCGGAAAGCCGCAGGTCTAAAGCTTTAATCGAATGCCGTGATTTCCGATGCTTAACCACAGCTTGCCGTTCTCTTGCCCGCCTTGCATAATGGAAAACAAGCGGCCATACCGTGGCCGCACGATTGCAGTGGAGGATTGCGCCATGACTTTGCGTCAGGAAAATTATCAGGCAATGCTGATCGACAAGCGCGCCAACGGTGTGGCGGTGGTGACGCTGAACCGCCCCGAACGGCTGAATGCGGTCAATGGGGTGATGCATCACGAACTTGCCCGTTTTACCCGCGACGCGCAGACCGATCCGGACGTCAAGGTTGTGGTGCTGGCGGCGGCGGGCCGGGCCTTTTGCGCCGGAGGTGATGTTGGCGGCGGCGGCGATGCCGCCAGTCT
>JAUSQH010000498.1 GCA_030652895.1 Alphaproteobacteria bacterium | reverse complement strand
AAGCTGGGCGTGCTGCTGACAGATGGCGCCGACGCCAAGCTTCTGGATACACTTAAACAGGCAGCGAAGAAACAGGGCGCGGTAGTGGAAATTATTGCGCAAATGATCGGCGGCGTTAAAACCAGCGATGACGCATGGATCGAAGCCGATCACAAAATTGATGGGGGCCCTTCCGTGCTATTTGACGCAGTTGTTTTGCTGATGACAGACGCTGGCGCTGAATTACTTGCAAAGGAGCCTGCAGCCAGGGATTTCGTTGCAGATGCTCACGCGCATATGAAATTTATTGGCTATTGCACGGAAGCGAGTCCGCTGCTTCGAAAAGCCGGGATCGCCGACGAACTGGATGCAGGCTGTGTGGTGCTCGACAACACCACGGCGGTAAATAACTTTATCAGAAAATGTGCAGGCTTGCGGTTCTGGGATCGCGCAACGGCAGGGTGAAGCTGAAGTGGTGCAGTCTCTTTATGCTTTCTTAGCGCGCTTATCGCCAATCCATATCAATTGTTTATGCCCAAAAATTTCCCGTAAGCGTTTAGTCCCTATAGATCAACGGGAGGCAGCATGAGCAACTCTGAAAATGCGGATGGACTACATCAAGGTTCTACTAATCGAAACATGGCGGTTCATGTTCAGGGCGACAGCAGGGATTCGACGTCCTCTTCCGAACTTCATCTTGCCTATGAACAACAGCTCAGAAACGAGCTCGCCCTTAGCATGCAACGAGAAGCGCTATTGCTGGACGCCCTAAATGCAGCAAATGAAATAATCGAGGCAAAAACGCTGTTTCTTTGCAATATGGCTCACGAGTTACGAACGCCGCTGAACGCCATCATTGGATTTTCCGAATTGATCAGTTCACAAATGCCGATCCAGACCGACATTTCCAAATACGCCGATTATGCGAAGGATATCCATCAGGCTGGCATCTATCTGCTGCGCCTGACGAATGATCTGCTAGACATTGCGCGAATTGAAGCCAGCCAGCTTGTCCTTGCAGACGAAGAAGTTGACCTGCCGGATTGCATAGCCGCCTGTTTCCACATGCTGGAACAAGAAGCGCGCCCAAAACAGATATTTTTGTCGCGCGATATTCCCCCGGATCTGCCGCTTTTACGTGGCGATGTATTACGCGTCCAGCAGATCATAATAAATCTGGTGGGTAATGCGATCAAGTTCACCCCACCCCAGGGAAAGGTGCATGTCAGCGCTTACAGTGCCGGCGGTTCAATCCACATACATATCGCCGATACCGGTATTGGTATTTCCAGCGATGACATGGATAAAATATTCAAAATCTTCGGGCAGGTCCCCAACCCGCTTACCCGGGCACGTGATGGAGCCGGGCTTGGCCTGCCGCTTGCAAAAAAGCTGACCGAGCTTCATGACGGTACGCTTGAAATTGACAGTTCACCTGGGCGCGGCACATCGGTCTTCGTGATATTTCCGCCAAACCGGGTGGCGGCTCCCGTGTGTCAACCCCGATAAGTGTGATGCCTGAATGATAGGCGGGGTTAACGCCATTCAGTGGAAATTACCGCGTTTTGCTAAATTGCGCCTAATTTCCTGGAACTTAATTTAGCGAAATGAGTTCTTTTTACTAACCACTGTTTTGAACTGGTTTTCATAGCGTACGTCAAGAGAGGGATAATAAATGACAAAACGAGTACTGGCCATGGCTGCGGTCGGCTTTGGGGCCTTAAATTCTGCTGCAATGGCGGCGCCACAAGGACCGTTTATCGGTATCATGGGGGGCGCAAATTTTTCACAGGACCATGACCTTAGTGGTGGTGGCTTAACGATTAACCGCTCGGTAGACACGGATACCGGCTGGGCGGTGTTGCCGTCTATTGGCTATCGTTATGAGAATGGCTTGCGCACCGAGCTGGAACTGGGTTACCGCAAAAATGACGTTGACAGCATTTCCGGCGCGACGAACGGCTCCGGTGAAATCAAAGCGAAAAGCGTGATGCTGAACCTGGTATATGACGTTGAAACGCGCGGCCGTCTCAGCCCCTATATTGGGGGTGGCGTAGGCATAGCGAATGTCAGATACGACAATGTAAACCCGGTAGGCGTTGGTGGTATCACGGACAAGGATGACGTCTTCGCCTATCAGGGTATGGCGGGCGTGACTTATGCACTGACAGACGCGATGGAGGTAGCGGCGGAATACCGATATTTCGCAACGCGCGATCCCGACCTTCGCACAAGCGCGGGAGTGGCGCTGAAAGGGGATTATGACAGTCACGCGGCGCTGGTTGGTGTGCGCTGGAATTTTGGCACGCCTAAACAACGCGAGATGCCGAAACCTGTTGCCCAGGTGTCCGAGCCCGAACCCGCGCCCGCACCTGTAGCAGAACCTCCCGCGTTACCGCGTAACTTTCTGGTTTTCTTTGACTTCGACAGGTCAAACCTGAGCGGTGAAGCAGAGGCGATTCTGGCCGACGCAGCGTCTTATGCGAGAGCTCATGGCGCTGTACGCATCGCCGCTACCGGCCACGCCGACCGTTCTGGGTCGGACGAATATAATCGGGCCCTGTCCATGCGCCGTGCTACTGCGGTGAAGGCTAAGCTCCTGTCCCTGGGGGTTATGGAAAATGAAATCGCCATAGACGCCAAGGGTGAAAGTGATCCGCTTGTTCCCACCGATGATGGTATGCGCGAGCCGCAAAACCGCCGTGTGGAAATTGTGCTTGGGTAATTTTCTATATAGCTAAAATATCGCTGAGATAGTGCCTTCGTGGCATTATCTCAGTTTTGGCTTATGGGCGTTGCTCCGGCTTTTTTCCATTGCCCCTTCGCTAGCGTTCAGGGCTCGATCCTTAGGAAGAAAGCATTTCGGAGATTTTCCGGGCCAGCGCATCCAAGGTGTATGGTTTTCCGATTAACGCAACATCGGCATCGAGTGTGCCGTGATGTACGATGGCATTGCGTGTATAGCCCGTTGTGAACAGGATACGCAGCTTCGGCCAACGCCGCACAGCCTCATCCGCCAGTTGCCGTCCGTTCATACGAGGCATCACAACGTCCGTCATCAGGAGTTGAATGTCCGGATTCGTTTCCAGTATATGCAGGGCGTTCACCCCGTCTTCAGCTTCAAGTACGGCATATCCCAACTCCTTCAGCATCGCCACGGTTCCTGCTCTCACGCCCGCGTCGTCCTCGACAACAAGCAGCAGTTCGTTGTTTTGCGACATCGGCATCTTTTCCGGTTTTAACGGCGCCAAATCGCGTAGCTGAGCATCGTTGACCAGTCGCGGAAGATAAAGTTTAACGGTCGTGCCTTGATTCTTTTCGCTGTATATATTGATGTGACCGCCGGACTGTTTGATAAAACCGTATACCTGGCTAAGGCCGAGACCGGTACCCTGCCCCAATTCCTTGGTGCTGAAGAACGGTTCGAACACCTCATTTATAATTTCCGCAGGAATACCTGTGCCCGTGTCGGTGACTGCTACCATGACATACTGGCCAGCAGTGACTTCGGCATGGCTGGCCGCGTATGTATCGTCCAGATGCATATTGCTGGTTTCGATGGTCAGCTTGCCGACTCCTGCCATGGCGTCCCGCGCGTTTATGGAGAGATTCAGGATCGCGTTTTCAAGTGCTGGCACGTCGGCACATGTCCGCCAGAGCCCGCCTGCGAGAGCGGTCTCGATTTCGATGTTCGCGGGTATAGTCCGCCGCAACATATCGGCCATGCTCGTAATAAGCCTGTTGCAGTCCACGGCCTCCGGGCTCAAAGCTTGTTGCCGGGAAAATGCCAGGAGCTGTTTTGTCAATTTCGCGGCACTTTCGGCGCCACGCGTGGCGCCATCGAGGAATTGTGCTATATCCGTTTCGCCGCGCGCCAGACGCCGGCGGGCAAGATTAAGACCACTCATCACAACTGCGAGCATATTATTGAAGTCGTGCGCGATCCCGCCGGTCAGGCTTCCAACGGCTTCTAACTTGTACAACTGGCGAAGCTGCTTCTCGCTTTCTTCACGCCGGGCGATTTCGTTGACAAGCGTGGCCGTACGTTCGTCGACCTGGGTTTCCAGCGAATTGTTCAAATCGATTACGGCTTTACTGCGCTCAATCAGAAGGAGCGACACGTCACTCATTACCGTGACGACATTGTTGGCCTCGCGGATCAAGGAGGTAGACGGCGTGACGATGCCACCTTGACCGAGCGTTCGGGCAGATGTTTGCAGGAGGGAAAAAGCGCGAACGAGCGTTCCCGCGACAAGCATAGCCAGCGCAATCGCGGCGGCCACAAGCGCCAGTCCAATAAAGCCGAGAAAATGAAGTGATTCCCACAGCGGCGTCTCCAGAGTAGCCGTGGGCATCCCCATAGCCGCTGCCCACCCGCTCTTGGGGGCATACATCACCGTGGCTACATTCTCCATGCCTTCATGCGAGGTAATATAGAGGGGGTCCGTCTTTCCTGCCTTAATCTGCTGGACAAGCTCGGGCACCAGCGGATGGCCGGCATATTCATTGTTGAGATGGGAGCGTCTGATATGAACACCGTTACGGTCTACAACCGAAACCAGCCAATCCTCCGGGACCCCCGGATTGCGCAGTACGTCGGCGAAATCGCCGCTGTATAGAAATGTACCCAGCGTCCATTTGACTGTGCCGTTGCGGCGCACTGGAATCGCGATAAACACGAAAGGCTCCCGGGTGCGTTCATCGACAAGGACATTAGATATATAGACCTCCTGTCCGGGTAAATTTTCTCTCCATTGTTCGAAGCCTAGCTGGGCCAGATCCATATTCATATTGGCAGTAGGGTTTGTGTTGATGATCTGCCGCCCGGCTGGATCAAACAAAGCGAATCCATGGCCTTTTTGAAGTTTTGTATTTCTTAACCGCTGGTCGAGGGCTGGCAGGTGATTTTCGTCCAAGAGTGTTGAACTGGCCAATACGGTAAGTGCCGTCACCGCGACATCGAACTCCTTATCAATTGCACGCGCCACGCCCTGGGCGCTATATCTCAGTTGCTGTGTCGCCTGGTCGCGTTCGCTTTCTGCATAATTCACGAGCGCAACAATGGCGAAAAGTAATGGGGGCAAAACGGCAATAATTACAAGGACAGCCAAAATCGGCCGCACCGGGAAGTCGGAGCGGCCAAAGTTAAAAAAGTTCATTTCTTTACCCCTGTCCAGACACCTGGAATTTGACGTCAGGCCCGCCTAAATTGGATAGATGCCGCCAATTTTAGCTTCCCATATACAAGTTTAACCAAAAAAGGCACGTTTTGAACACGGATTTCCACGCCCCACGACCAGCCTGTACGGAGCGGTGAGTGATCATTCAAAAGTTGAATTTTGTCCAGGTGTTTAACGCCTGATCGATACCCAGACTTGGCCTGATATTTCCCCTCCGCGTCCTGTTTCACAAGCGCATAACCGTCAGAAGCTTGCCTGTTTTAGGACTGATTTGGATTGGCAGCTCTAACTTGGTGACAGAATTCACTTGCCGGCCTATCCCCCCGTACTTTAACGGCCTGCAATTTATTCAAAATGACCGCCTGTGAATTAGCACGCGGACAACTAGACGTATTGCTTGCAATTCATCAATGGCCGACCGTCTTCCGGTCGATTTTTTCGATTTCACACAGTTTTATAATCGCTTTCTTCACCTCAGAAAGTCCGGATTGGCCTGGTCCCGTCATACCCTCTTCCGAGGCGGTCAGAAGGTCTTCAGCATTGGCTTCCCAATGTGTGAGAATTTCCATTTTCTGCTCCGGCGTCAGTCTTTTATCCGTTACGACCCCCATGGGATCGTCATACACCTCTTCTGGCGCAATGAGAGCCCTGTCATAATCTTTGGACGTGGACATTTTGATCGATCCTCCAGAGTGATTATCGTTCAGTTTGAACTGCGGGTGGGAACAAAACCGCTCTCCGCCCTGATCTTGCGACGGTCAAGCTAGCCCGGTTTTGCCTTGGTGTCGAAGAACAGCGCCTGACTCACCACGGCCTTCACCATTTCCGGAGTAAAGGGCTTCGTAATAAGGTATGTGGGTTCGGGGCGCTCGCCGGTCAACAGGCGCTTGGGAAAGGCCGTAATGAAAATTACCGGCACTTCGAAGGAAGCCAGAATTTCATTCACAGCGTCAATACCCGAGCTCCCGTCGGCCAACTGAATATCGGCCAGGATAAGACCGGGACGTTTCTGCGAAGCAAGCTCTACTGCCTGAACGTGGGTGCGCGCGACACCTGTTATACTGTGGCCAAGGCTTTCGACGATGGAGCGCACATCCATTGCGATCAGCGGCTCGTCCTCAATGATCATCACTTCCGTTGCGACCTGTTCGACAATGGATTTGGTCGCGTCGTCAATGAGCTGTGCAACCTCCGCCTGTTCACAACCAAGAATTTCCGCAACCCCCTCCGGCGTGAACCCCTCAACCGCAATCAGCAGAAAGGCCTCACGCGACCGGGGACGTAGCTTTGAAAGTCGGTGCCCCGCGAGGACCACGGATGCGGGGGTTACCGGATTATCGACGTTGTCTTCACTGTCTTTAAGATTGAGCGAGACGGATTCCCACAACTGACAGAATATATGATAGAGCGAAATGCGAATATCTTTCGACACGTTAATACTGTCAGGATCTTCTATCAACGCTTCTAATAATGCGGCTACATAGGCATCCCCTGCTTGCTGCGAGCCGCTTAACGCCCGTGCAAAACGGCGGAGAAAGGGCAGTTCTGGCGCAACCCTCGCAGCCAGATTAGTCCTATGTTCTGATATTTTTGACACTGGAATCCCTCGTAGGTTATTAAACGTTAAGTTCCGTTCCCCAAAGGCTATACGTTCTCACCTTCATAAGAACGTTAACACTTCATGAACCTAAAGGTTCCGGCATTTTTTTTAAATTTGTTTTTGGATGGAACCAATGGCGTGCCTGCGCATTAACAAAACGGTGAACGAACTCCCGGAACCCGGCTATCTAAGTGGGATAAAAAGTTGAAAAAGAACGGAGACGAGCCAAACGCAGGGCCTAAATCAAAAGCTGGAGCAAAGGAGGAAAGAGGCTTGAACGAAAACTCTTCAACGGCAATCTCCGCGAGAGGACAGCCGCCTGTGCATGATATTATCGGCGAAAAACTTCGGGAATATTACGACGATATCACCAAAGAGGATGTTCCCGATCGGTTTATAGAATTACTCAAGATCCTCGAAAAGAGTTCGTCCTCCACTAAGGAGAACTAGATATGGTGCATGTGATAAGCCGAAGCGTGGCGGACGAAGCCTGTACCTTCAGTGACTTGATTATTGGCGCTATTCCGTCCCTGCGTGCATTTGGTTTGTCCTTAACCGGTCGTGCGGACAGGGCCGATGATCTTGTACAAGAGACACTGGTGAAGGCGTGGAAGCATCAAGATAGTTTTCAGACTGGCACCAATGTCAGGGCCTGGTTACACACAATTCTGCGAAACGAATTTTACAGCCAAATTCGCAAGCGACGCCGTGAGGTCGAAGACGCGGACGGCGTGTACTCAAATAAAATAGCGGTGTCGGGCGGGCAGGAAGATCATATGGATATGGCCGACATGCGCGTGGCGCTCATGCAGTTACCCGAAGATCAGCGTGAGGCCATAATTCTTGTTGGTGCGTCCGGTTTTTCCTATCAGGAAGCAGCTGAGATATGTGGTGTCGCTGTTGGGACAGTCAAGAGCCGCGTAAGCAGGGCGCGCGAAAGACTCGCGGTTCTTCTGGACGCAGAATGTATTAGCGAACATTCCGCGTAACGTTTTCCTGATTTTCTTCCTGTTCCAAAATATTTCATTGTTTCCCATTCGGTAAAGGAACCAACTGTGCGCCTGCGCGTTGTTATCTGGAATGCCGGGTGACCGGCCCACAGCGTAAGAGCGGGGGATGACAATGGGTACAATACTTCTCATCATTTTGATTTTGATTTTAATCGGCGCATTACCCAGTTGGGGATACAGCCGCAGTTGGGGTTATGGTCCATCAGGAGGTCTTGGGCTCGTCGTAATAATAGTCATTATACTGGTCCTGACGGGCAGAGTTTAGCGTACGCACCGGAGAACGTCATGGCGGCGGAAGAGCCGGAGATATGGATAATGGCGCCGTCTGCTTAAATGTATTGGTTCTGTTCAGTCACGGCTATCAGCCTGTATGAGCGGATCTACCCCTCGCCCATAAACCAGTCGAAGATTTGGGCATGTTCTTCGTGGCTTGGATAGGTGTGGGAAAGATCGGCGATTTCGCGGTAAATAGCCCTGGCCCCCATAAGACGCAGCGCGTCTGCGGTTTCGGAGGCGCTTTTCGCGGTGAACATCCAGTCAAGCGCGCCATGGGTCACAAGGACCGGCAGTCCCTTGATGCGTT
>JAUSQH010000489.1 GCA_030652895.1 Alphaproteobacteria bacterium | reverse complement strand
GATTGGTCGCGCCGAGCACGAATATCGGTGCCTCGGTATCCAGTCCTTGTATCTGCTCCAATACGGCATTGACGACATCCGTGTTATAGCTGGCGTTTTGCCCCGAGAATTGCTCGCGATTGCCCAGACTATCGATCTCATCGATGAACAGAATGGATGGCGCATAGCGCCGTGCTTCAGCAAAGGTTTTGCGAATTGCCATGATGTGCTCAGCCAGATGTCCGGCTGATTGCCACGCAGTCGCGCTCCCCTGCACAAACTTGACTTTGCAGTCCTTCGCAATCGCCTTGGCCAGGGTGGTTTTGCCTGTGCCTGGCGGACCGACCAGCAGTGCCCCGCGATCCACCTGTGTCCAAGGAATCTGCCCCTGGATGGCGGCATGGATGTCTGCAATGAGGTCTTCGGCGAATTGCCGCGCCTCGCCGAGGCCGTGCAATTGCTTGAGCCCCAAGCCTTGCACCGGATCGACCGCGGTCATGCGATCCGTCACCTGCCCGCGGATATAGTCGAACGCCTTGTCCGGGGCGAGTTGCATGCGCCTGGGATGCTCGAAATCCGTGTGCAGCACAAACCTGCTCCAGGCGTCTCCCTGTTGTCGCCAGTTCGCGGGCACCGGTGCGCCCATCACCTGCTCGAACAGTTTCTCGAAAATATCCGCATCCATCGATGGAAGCCTGAGTACGATGTCCGTGATGACCCGCAGGCTTTCGGGTACCTGCGCGAAAGCTGCGCAGGTGATGATCGCGGCCACATCCCGGGTGGACAAATCATGAGCCAGGCGATCGGTTTCTGGTATCAGCGGGTAAGACTGGAAGGCCACGAGAACCAGCGCCGGAGAGCCATTAGGCACCTTGGGCTCTGGTCCGCTGAATACAGGCAAGCTGTTCTGTGTATTGGAACGCTCACGAACAATCTGCCCTATGACTTCTTCAACGAATGGCTGATTGGTTTCCACCGCGATGATGGGGGCCGCCGCAAGGATCAAAGTGGCGAATTGATCGATGGCGGATCCGCCCTTCTGAAGCGCATTGAAATGAGTGATCAGGCGATTCTGCCCTTGCCGCGCCAGCGCGCGCTCCAGCAGCAGTTCCGTCAGTATCACCAGGGCAGGATTGTTGGAAGGCGTTGAACCGCCTGTCGCTGGTGCGCTGTTCCTCGCCGATGCGATCATGGCCGCCGTTATCGGCCGGAAAAAGTCCAGGAGAGCGATCTCGCTCCAGAAATCCGGCGCCTGGGGAACGGCCTCCCTGGGGATATCGTCGGCGAGGGGCTCATCGCTGACCATTTCCACGTCCCCTTTCGAATCAACAGCCAGCGTGGCAACGAATAAAGCCCCGTTGTAAAAAACCACGGCCTTGTAGAGCGCACGGCCGATCTCATCATGGCCTTCGAAGGTTAGTGCTTTGGCATTCGATGCCACGACATCCGAGCCTGGCACACTGAAGTCCGGCGGAGATTCAACCAGAATGAAGGGCCCTTCTCCTCCCAGCAAGCCAAACATAAAAAACCGAATATAGTCAGGGAAATGTTCGGGCCGCAGCACCAGCGGGGCAGCTTCGTTCGCCCTATGTATCGTGGTGCTTTCCCCGTTGATCAAAAAGGGCTCATGCACCTCATCCCATAAGGCATAACACTCGTGGCGCCGCGGCGGGTTCGTTTCCGGCAACATACCAATGAGGCGATACAGACGGTGCGCGCCATAGAAGGGCAACTGGGCGGAGAAAGCGCTCCAGGAAACTCGATCCAAATCCTCCGGCTTCAGTTCCGGAAATAGTTGCGCTGCCAATTCCCGCGCTACCTTTTCTTGCACGGACTCCCATTTGAACTGATCGAGCATGCGATCCTCCTTTGCGGTTTTTTTGGCGTGCCGCGGCCTACGTAGGTTAGACGGGATTTAGAACCTTCCAGCGAAAGACGCAAAAACTGACCGAGGTACCGTAACGCGTTCCACTCCAGAGCCAACAGGCGGCCAGGAAAGGCAGAAGGATTACGGAACCGGCAAGAAGCAAAAACCAACCCATAGGTCACCTTTGTGCCATCCGACGAACCGATGGTTGAACAAGCAGCGAGTGCTGTTACGCCATGGCAATCCAATAAGGTGGCATCCAGGATGCCAAAGTGCCATCAAGCAGCCGAGTCGCTACCCGTGAACTTGCAATATTTGAAATTGTAGTATGCGCCCCGTGATTACGGGTTCGAGAGGTATTTGGTTACAAGCCATCCCACGCAGAAAGTGGGCATAAAAATAATTACCTGCTAGCGGTAGCCCTGCTATAAGGAACAGCAGATCAGCGCGCGCCCCCATCTCGCATGGATTTCAGGTCGATTATTCGTTTGGAACTTGACAACTCCCTTGCTTGGATTAGGGTTGAAAGGTTCCCCCGCTGCCTGTCTGGTGGGTTTTGATGAGAAACAAGACTCCACACGAAAGGAAGCGGCGTGGTTTCCAATCTTCCCAAGAATTTCTCTGGCAGCAACCCATCGAGTTCGGCCGCCAGTGCCGAACTGCCTAAAAACTTCAAGCCAGACATGATCAAGGGCCTGGATGCGATCCAGGCGGCCCCCCGCAAGCCAGAAGTGACGCGCAGCGAGATCGCCGAGTTCTTCGCGCGACGCATGATCGGACTGCGCGACCAGGCGAAAGGGACGACGGCGCGCCCCAAACTGTATGCCATTGAATTTCCCTACTCGGATTTCGAATACGACGTGGCCCATGCCTATGCCCGCCTCCTTGGGGCTGCTCTGCATCAGGGAAGCGATGGCCCCACACCTGCCGAACCTGTCCAGCCTCTGGTCATGCTCGGCCGCGCCGTCGCGGGGCCGCTGGATATCGAACGATTTTTCCATTACATCAATCACGGCAATGACGTGCATGTTCTGTGCACCAGGGCATGGCAATTGCCCCAGCCCGTGCTCGATCTCGTCGACGCGACGCTGAGCATGCCGCGCTTCGACCAGAACAGCTTTGGGGCGGCCTGCATGGATTTTTACGAACTGGATGCACCGCCCACGCTGGAAGACGACATAGCTTGGGTGGGCAATGTGGTGCCCCGGGACTTCCTCCTCAACAGCCAGGTGGAACGAGACGAAATCGTGCCGGCCGTGCGTCGATCGGTGGAGCGCCGTCTGGAGCGTTATGACACCAGCGGCGCCTATGCGCTTGGGGATCTATGTGGGATGGACGAGGCCCATGAGTGGGCGAACAGTCTGGTGGAGGAGATTCGCCTGGCACAGACCGGCGGCATGTCCTGGGGCGACATCGAGAGCCGGGTGATCCTGATCGGCGGACGTGGCGTCGGCAAGACCACCCTGACCCGGTCCATCGCCCATGCTGCCGGGCTGCGCTTCGTCGAAACCTCGGCCGGCTACTGGGCCTCCACTGACAGCGAGCCCGGTCTGGGCTGGGCGCGGCTGAATGCGGATTTCCAGGAGGCCCTGGCGGCTGCGCCGACGGTGTTTTTCATCGACGACATCGATGTGTTCACCAGTCAGCCTTGGGCGCAGTTGCTGCCGCACTTCCTGGAGCAGTTGAAGGGAATGGCACCTTACGACAGGCTGGTGGTGATCGCGGGTGCCCAGACAGCCGAAAACGTGCGCTTCGAACTGCGCCAGCGCGGCGGGCTGGAGTCCATGCTGGCAATGCCCGCTCCGAACTCGCAGGCCCTGGCCAAGATGTACGCAGTGATGCTGAAGGACACGCCGCATACCCTTGCACCCGGCGACCTTGACCATGTGGGCAGGCTGTCCCTGGGTCTGGGGGGGCACGAAGTGGACCTCATTGTCCGGCGCGCAATTCGGCGAGCCAGGAAGGACGGTAGCCGTCAGGTGGACAAGGGCGACATCGCCCAGATTCTCATCCAAGAGCGCTTTGGCTCCCACGCCGAGAGCCGGCGTCGGCTGATGGCCGAGGACGAGCTGCTCAACACCGCCTATCACGAAGCCGGCCATGCCATCCTGCAGCTCATGCGCACCCGTGGCGCCGGACTGGGTTACGCCACCATCATTCCCCGGGAAAACGGCACGCTCGGCTTCGTGCTGCCCAGCGTGGACGAAACGCGCAATTCCATGACCCGCCAGGACATTCTGGAGACGATACGCGTCGCACTGGCCGGGCGTGCCGCCGAGGAGATACTGGGTGGCAAGGATAGCGTCACCACCGGTTGCGGCAACGATCTCTACCAAGCGACCCGGCACCTGCAATACCTGCTGACCCGCACCGGTTTCAACGGCCTGCTTTCCCTGGACTGCACTCTGGAAGACTCGCCCGACCTGCGTGCCCATGCCGAAGAGATTCTGCAGAATGAATACACCCATGTGCTTGAACTGCTGAAACGGCACCGCGCTTTGCTGGACCAGGTAGCGCAATTGCTGGTCGAGCGGCAGGAGGTGTCGGGCGACGAACTCATGACGCTCTACCACACCTATCAGGCGAACAACCCGGGACTGTGACCCCATCAACCCTGCGAGGAGGAGCCGCCATGGAATTCGGCAATGAAATGCAAAAGAACGTGTACGCCATGCTGGTGAGCTGGTTCGGCCCCGACATCCAGGCTGGCGCCATCAGGCTGATCCAGGACCGCCCGATGTTTCTGCTGCAGCAGGGCAGCGCCATCGTCCAGATCACGGTGAGCGCCATGGGAGACGGCGAGGCCGTCATCACGGTGGGGGCAGGCGTCGTGGCAGAAGCGCAGATTACCCCGGAGCTTATGCTTTTCCTTCTGGCGCACAACAGCAGCACCTGGTTCGGGGCCTTCGGGCTCGACCCCCAAAGCGGCGTGATCAGCTTCGACCATTCCATCATCGGCTCCACTTGCGATCAGAAGGAACTCCACACCTCGATCTCGGCGGTGGCCGGCACCGCCGATGCGATGGATGACCTGATCATCGAGAAGTTTGGCGGGAAGAGCGCGTTGGCGATGGTGACGCAGTAGTAAAGGCGCGTTCCGGTGGATATCCCGCGCATCACGGAGAGGTGCAATGATTAGCCAAAGTCAAGAATGGTCTGAACTCTTCATTGGCCGTGAAAGCGAGCTTGAGTGGCTCAAGTCTGCTTGGAAGGACGTGAAATTGGGTGAGCCTAGGCTGCGGGTTCTAAGAGGTGAATCTGGTCTCGGGAAAACCCAAATACTCCAAAAATTTTACTCCTGGCTTAGTCACCATGAGGCTGAGGATCCTGAAAAATATTGGCCAGACCTGCTGCTTAAGGAGAGGATAAACCTCCAACTTAACCCGCCAATGGACAGTTTCGGTGACGCGAAGCAAATTCCATGGCTTTGGTGGGGAATTCGATGGGCGGATCCTGAAGGCCGCAACCTTGTGGAGGCTTGCGCCTGCGGATTGCTTAACAGCATGCATTATTTGGAACCCCACCGTATAGCTCTTGTTCATCGTGCAGAACAAATGAAGCGGACCGGAGCTGTTGCGGCGAAGCTCATTGAAACTGCGTTTGAAGCACTGTCGCTTGGTTCCGCTGGGACGCTCATGAGTGTGTATGAATTGGCGAAGATTTGGAAGGACGAGCGAGCGTCAGCCAAGCTGCAGTCCCTTAGCGTTGAGGACCGCCAAATGCATGTAATAAAAAGCCAATTGCAGGAATTGTCTAAGGCCCTCCAATTCATGCTCAATCTGCGCTCAGAGCACAGATCTGGTTTTCCGATCATTCTAGTGCTAGATGACGCGCAATGGATGGACGCATTGTCACTATCTACCATCAATCAGCTTTTCGTTGCGGCAACGAAGCAGAACTGGCCCCTATTCGTGATAGCGACGCACTGGGAACGGGAATGGAATACCCAATCGATGGAAAGCAATGTCACGAGCTTTCCGAACTTGTTCCACTTGCTACAACAGGAAACAGATCGCCCTTCTACCAAGGATGCTGTGCTTCTGAGAGACGTTACTCCGCTTGACGGCCTTGAAGCGGTACTGCTGAGCGCGCTGCCAGGCCTCACTTCAGAACAGGTGGCATTTCTAAGCGAGCGAGCAGACGGAAATCCAAGGCTGATGCATGAAATGATACTTGAGCTAAGAGATGAGGCTTTTTACTTCGAGAATGAGAATCCCAAAGCACCACTTACGGCCGACGCCATCGAAGAGATGAAAGGACGAAGCTTTGCGCTCGATGAGGTGCAGAGGCGGCGATTCCGGAATCTCAATCAGGATCTGCGGCGCTTGTTAAGTTACGCCAGCTTTCACGGTATGCGTTTTCTGAAGGACATGGTTATCGAGGTCAGCCAGGTCTTAGATGCAGAAGATGATGGGCAAGGTAAGTCTCTTGAGGCCGGAGTACATCCCTATGCTGTTCTTGCGGAGAACAGTGCGGTCATTTACGAATTTCGTAGCCGTCTTTTTCATCAGCTTGCGCGAGAAAGGGTAGAAAAACTCTCTGGTTTGAATCGCAGACTGGCAGAGGGGCTACTCGAGGTTGGTCTCCGCTGGCTTGATAACCATCGCCAGGAAAGGCTGCCTCTGGCAGAAAGAGAGTTGTTTTATCTCCTAATGCTTGAACACTATGAAACGGACATTAGCCCATCTGAGAACCTTGAGGTCAGATTGCTGGCGGGTCTCGTTGAACACTACGCAGAAAGGGAGTATTACGCCCGCGCACTTCCGCAGGCGAAACGATTGGCTGCATGCTGGCACGAAGGACGCCGCGCAGATTTTGATGCCATCCCCCCTGAGGTGAAACAGGGGGTATTGTACATGTGGCATAGGCTTGGCCTCTTGGACCCCGCACTGTCTCTGGGTGAAGCGCTTCTTGAACAGTGCCAAGCTCGGTTGGCATCTGATAGCTTCGGTGTCGAGCAAATGACTGGCTGTTTATTTATCCAAGATACCGTAGGTAACATCCTCCGTGACCAGAGCCGCCTTGAGGATGCGCTGGTCCTTTACCAAGCTTCAATGGAGAGCCGACGATCCATCATGGACGTATGTGGTGAGAATCCCGCATCGGCAGACCTCATGGCAGAGTCCATAATGGGCATTGGCAACATCTTATGGGCACTTGACCGCCTGGATGATGCGCTGGCGCAGTACAGCAAGGCATTCGATATTCGACAGCGTGTCATTGATATATACGGGGAAACTCCTGTACTGCGCCACAACTTGGCAAGGTCGCAAAGCAAGATTGGTCAATTACAGCTCGCGCAGGGCCGGGCGGACGAGGCGCTAGTACTATTCCAGGCATCGTTGGATGCACACCAGCACCTGCTTGATACGTATGGCGAAACCGTAACATGGTTGGAACATGCGACTTGGTTGCGTGCAGAAATCGGCGAAATTTTGCTTAGAACAGGGCAGCCCGAGAAAGGGGTTGCTCTGTACCGGACATCAATGGAGGGGCTCTGGCGTATCTTTGAGATTGCAGGTACAAGCCCTGATCGATTGGAATTTCTTTCCTCTTTGCTTGCAAAGCTAAGCGACTTAAGCGCGGCCTCAGGAAGAATCGAGAGCGCAAACGACTTGGACCGTGAAGCACTAGCCGTTTATCAACGTGCCTTGGATACCTTCAGTGAGACTTTCTAGGACCTAAATCAGCTCTCCTCGCTCCAATTACAGTTCGGCGATATCCTTCATATGCGAAATACGGTGGAGGCGCCTCTGGAGTTGTATCGTGCATTCTTAGAAGTTATTGATCGGACCAGCAACGAGTGATCAGAAGCACTTGACGTTCATGGAACAAATGCAATGTGAAGATGTGCAGTCCCGCATGAAGCCCCGAAAGATGGAATGGCAGAGTCGGAGTACGGTCACAAGCTAGCGTCTTTTTTGTTATTTGCAGCCCGCAAGCACCATATCCCAGGTATCTCTATTCAATCCCATGTGCCGCTTCATCGCCTACCACGGCCACCCCGTCCTCATCGCCGATCTGCTCTACCGGCCACGCCACTCTCTTGTACGCCAGAGCATGCGGTCCGAACTTATGTCCCAGCCTTTCAACGCCGACGGTTTCGGCATCGGTTTCTACACCGAAGGAGAGGACAAGCCCTGCATCGTGCGCACCTGCGCGCCGGCCTGGTCCAATCGGGGCATGGAGAGCATCGCACAGCGGCTTGCCTCGTCGCGGGTGTTTGCCCACATCCGGGCCGCTTCTCCCGGGTTGCCGGTGCAGGACACCAACTGCCATCCTTACGGCCAAGGGCGCTTCCAGTTCATGCACAACGGCGATTTGGCCAACTTCGGGCGCTTCAAGCGGCGTCTCCAGAACAGGCTGTCTGGCGGTGCATGGGAAAGCATCGAGGGCTCAACCGACTCGGAGCATGCGTTCGCCTTGTTCGTTGATCAGGCTGGCGGGGTCCACGCCGACCTGACAACTTCCGGTCTGCGCCGTGCCCTGGTGGGGGTTTTGGCTCAGCTAATGGAACTGGATGCCGAAAGCGGGCCGCCCGGCAGCTTGATCTGCAATTTTGCGGTGAGCGATGGGCGCTCTACCGTGGTTTCCCGTTTCGCCAGCCGGGCGGAAGATCCTGCGTCCCTGTTCTATTCAGTTGGCTCACGCTATCTTTTAGATGGCGAGGATGGCGATATGCTGCCCCAGGAAGGTGCCCGCCCCGGTGCGGTGATGGTGGCTTCGGAGCCTATCACTCGCCGGCGCGAGGACTGGATCGAACTTCCCTTGAACCATACCCTCGCCATCGATGCTGGCGGAGGGTTCAGCATAGAGCCGATCGAGTTCTGAATCCGGATTCAAGCCATGTCTGACCGTGAGCGGAGGCAATACAATCGGGTAGCGTAATGTTCTCACCAACGAGGAACAGACATGAGTGATATCGAAACCGACGGCGTCATTAATCCCGGCCATTATTTTGAACTCCTTGACCGCACCCACATCGCCTCCAGCTATGTCCAGATGGCCTTGGGCGAACATCCTGTCTTGGCTAAACACTCGGAACTCATGGCCCTCTATGAGTCTGTGGTCGACGGGCTGGAAGAGCTTTATCAGGCCGTTGGCCAGCATGACACAACCTGGAAATGAACTCCGCTTTTGTAGTAGAAAGCGGCACTTCTAGCAAATGGCCGGTATGCGGTGCATAGCTGACCTGGGTGGCGCAGTACGCCACCGGCGGCAATGGCCGAGGATGAGTCAGTCGACAATCCCGGTATGACAGGCAGGTTGTCGACCATTGCTGCCGGTGGCCATCCAGGAGAACGAGGTCTACTATGCGTTGCACAGCTGCCGTTGGGTCGCGCAGCGGGAGGCACCATCTAAACGGGTGCGGGGGCGGCGGGGCATGGGCGGAATTTACATCGATCTGGGGATTAATTCGACCCTGGCCATTTTGATTCCATTCCTTTGAATCTGGATTCTGGGCTCGTCAATCAACCCGCACACGTTCGCCGCTACTCACGCAGTTTCGATGCTCACGGCGACGGATTTAAATGCGGGTGTGCGACTTCGTGGGTCGACTTCTTGTCCTATCAATACGTTGGCTTCCGGGTAGTACGCCATGAGATTACCGGCCGGAATATCGTAGGCGTACACGCTCAGATTCCGCATGACGCCCGTATCTGATCGCACCGTTATTGAGTCTTCGTTTTTCAGCCCATGGGCAGCCATATCCGCGGCGCTCATTAAAACTGACCAGCGATGCGGTGTCCTTCGATACGTATCCTGCTGTTCATAAATAATACTGTTGAACTGACCTTCGCTGCGCACCGTCATTAAGGTGTATGGATGGGGCGTTCCACAAGTGACGGCGGCAGGCAGCGCGTTTACTACAAAATGGGCGCGACCATCGGGCGTATTGAACTCGGGTGCATGTTTAATTCGATTGCGAATATAGAATTCCTTCCTGGCGACATCGATATCCGCCAAATCCTGCATGCCGGGTATGGTCGCCGCAATCGCTTCGCGAATTGTGCGGTGCTGTTTGAAGGTCGAAAAATCGAAGCGCCGCACCGGTATCAGACCCAATCCGATGTCGGCAAGAATGTTCACCTCGGGTCGCACATTGTCGAGCCGATCAATTCCGCCGTCACTCAGCCGCACGTAATTGAACATCGACTCCTGGCTCGTCGGTTGCCATTCTTCGTCGCGCGCGGTCACCGGCAAAATCAGGCTCTCGCTGTTATCACAGCCATTCACATGACCAAGATTCAACGTCGTGGTGAGGAAGACTTTGAAACCTATCGCATCAAGCGCTTTGGCCGCCCAATGGCTGTCGGGCGAGGCCGCATAGAGGTTGCCGCCAAGCATCAGCGCATTGTCGATGTTTCCGGCGGCCGCCGCTTGCAAGCAGGCCATGGTATCCATGCCTTTATCTCGGGGTAGCGTGACGTTGAGACTGTTTTCGATTTTTTCAAACACCTCATCGGCCAACACCGGCTTCACGCCCACGGTTCCGACGCCCTGAATGTTGCTGTGGCCACGCAGCGGCAATAAGCCGGCGCCCGGTTTACCCACCATGCCGCGCAGCATGGCGAGATTGGCAATGGCTTCGACATTCGCCACGCCGTGACCATGATGCGTAATGCCCATGCCCCACGCGAACACACTCGCTTTTGATGCAGCATAGACATTGGCAACGTCTTCGATTGAACCGCCCCGGATTTTGAGGAGGC
>JAUSQH010000482.1 GCA_030652895.1 Alphaproteobacteria bacterium | reverse complement strand
CGCATGTTGCGGGTGCGGAAGATGTCGCGCACCATGCCACGCGCCTTGTGCATGAAGCACTTCGTGCCCTGCATCGTGACGATGCCGGCGGCGTCCTGGCCGCGGTGCTGCAACAGCAGCAGCGCGTCGTAGATCAATTGGTTGGCGGGCGCCTTCGAGATGACGCCGACGATGCCGCACATGGGGATTTCTCGGGTTGGAAGTTCAGGCCGGCAGCCAGCGCTGCGCCGGTTCCGGCAACAGCGGTTTGAGGCCTTGCAAAGCGGTATTGAGCCACAGCGCACCGTGCGAGTCGCGCCAGGGCGCCGACTGCGCGGCCGGCGTCAGCGTAACGACCATCGTCAGCGCCAGCAGCAGCAAGCTGCCGCGCAGCAGGCCGAAGCCGGCGCCCAGCGCTCGGTCGACGGTCGACACCGGCGTGACCCGCACCAGCATGCGCAGCAAGCGCGCCAGCAGGCTCCAGGCCAGCACGACGGCGAGGAAACAGACGGCGAAGGCCGCGGCATGGTTGAGCGCCGAACCCGCCGCGCCCACCGGCACCTGCTCGGCGACATGCGGCGCCAGCCACTGGGCGGCAAACCAGGCCACGACCCAACCGGCCAGCGACATCAGCTCGAAGACGACGCCGCGCACCAGACCGACGGCCACCGACACCGCCAGCACCACCAGCAAGGCCCAGTCGATCCAGCCGAGGGCAGCCAGCTGTGCCATCACAGGCTCAGGACTTGCACCGGCAAGCCGGCGCCCTTGAGCTTGGTGCCGGCGGCCAGCGCTTCGTCGCGACTGGCGAACGGCCCGACGCGCACCCGCGTGCGCTTGCCGGCGTCGGTGTCGATGACCTGGATATAGGTCTTCAGCCCCAGGCGCTCGACGCGTTGCCTTGCCTGCTGCAAGGCCTCGGCGTCGGCGTAGGCGCCAACCTGGACGACAAAACGATCGGCCTTGGCGTCGGGCTTGGCGTCGGTCACGGGCTTGGGTTCGCCCGCGGCCGCTACCGTGGGCGCGCCGGTGGCCGCAGCCAACTTGCCGTCGAGCAAAGCCTTGGCGCGGGCGCCGTCATCGGCCCGCGCAGCCGCAGACGCCTTGACCGGCGGCAACACCGGCGGCGCCGCCGCTGCGGTCG
>JAUSQH010000480.1 GCA_030652895.1 Alphaproteobacteria bacterium | reverse complement strand
AGTGAAAAATCTTGCCACGCAATCCGGCAAGGCAACCGAAGTCATCTGCGCCAAGATTGCCCAGTTTCAAAGCGCGACCCAGCAGTCGGTATCAGCGTTCGGCAAGATTGCCCACACAATTGGGCGCATCAACGAAATCTCGACGATGATTGCCTCAGCGGTCGAAGAGCAGGGCTCGGCCACTCAGGAAATCGCACGGAATGTGCAGGAAGCCGCCCGCGGGACACAGGAAGTTTCATCAGGCATTTCGCGTGTTTCTCATGTGGTCAGTGAAACCGGCGCCGCAGCATCTCAGGTGCTGAGTTCGGCCGGGGAACTGTCACGCCAGGGCGAAACCCTGCGCGAAGAGGTAAGCAACTTCCTGGATAAAATACGCGCAGCTTAATCGCCTCATATATATTTCGGAAAAACCGCCCTGTTCTGGGCGGTTTTTTGTGCGCGGAGCTATTGTCCATATAATATTCATCGTTTTTTAAGCGATCTCTTCTAATAGTTGTGTTTGAAAAATATAAATCCTTTTGGTTGTGATGGGGATCTGACCGCATGGATATCGTGACGTTGCAGGGGCGATGAACTGAATGCCTTGGAGGGATCCTCATGCTACAAATTTTTGCAAATCTCAGTATTGGTCAGCGTTTATATGCCGGTTTCGGCCTTGTGCTGCTGCTGGTCGTCGCCCTGGCCGCATTGTCCGGGATTGCAGTTACCAATATGGATCAGAGTTTTAATAAATATTCTGATATGACAAATGAATCACTGCTAATTGCGAAGATAGACAGCGATATGGGCGAACTTCTGCTCGGTGTGAACCGTTATATCGCCTCCAGCGACGCGGCGGACAAGGAACAGGCCAGCAAGGCTTATGAGCGGATCCGTCAGGGAATTGAGTTGGCAAACAAGCAAATTCAGAACCCTGAACGCGTCAAACTGCTGAAAGAAATTTATGCGCATAGCGTTGCCTATGAAGAAGGCTTTGGGCAAATGGTCGCGCTGATTAACCAACGTAACGCACTGGTAAATGAACAGCTTGATGTGGCGGGCGCTAAAATCCGCACGGAGTTAACAGCGCTCAGTGATACGCTGAATGAACAAGAAGACTATAAAACTGCAAATCTTGTCGGCATTATGCAGAAAGATTTTCTGAACGCATGGCTCCATGTCAGCAAATTTCTCGACACCAGCGACCCGGCGGCGATTGATCTCGCACGTGCCGAGTTCAAGAAAGTTGAATCAGCCCTCTCCTTCGCGCAAATGATATCTACGTCTGGCACCGGTTATGTCGAGGCAATAGACGCCGTCGTCGCTAATTTTCCCAAATACGAAAACGCGTTTACCGAGCTGGCGACGGTAATTGAGGAACGCAATAAAATCAGCGCCGACGCGCTGCACGCCAACAGCAAAGCCATCAGCGAAAAACTCGGGGCCGTCAAGCAGTCGACAAGTAAGGATGCACAGAAGCTGCTGACCGAAAGCGCAGAAGCTTCTGCCGCCAGCAACGTGCAGAACATGATTGTCGCCGGTGTGACTTTGTTGCTTGGCGCACTGATTGCGTGGTTCATCGCCCGTGGTATCTCAGGACCGGTGAATGTATTGACCGCGGCCATGGGGCGCCTGGCGGATAGCGACTGGTCGACCGAAGTGGAAGGCGCGGAGCGCAAGGATGAACTGGGGCTGATGGCGCGGGCGGTATTTATCTTCAAGGAAAACGGTATGGCCGCAGAACGCATGCAGTCCGATCGGCGTGCCGAAGAGGAGAAAAAGGAAGCCCGCACCAAACAGATCGAATTCGACATCGGGATGTTTGAACAATCGGTGGCTTCACTGCTGGAAATGCTGGCTTCCGCTTCCACTGAACTGCAGGCGACCGCGCAATCAATGACGGCCATCTCAGATGAAGGTCAGCGTCAATCCAGTACGGCCACCGCCGCATCAGAAGAGGCCTCCGCCAACGTGCAAACCGTGGCGGCAGCGGGCGAAGAACTGTCTTCGTCCATCGTGGAAATCAGCCGTCAGGTGACGGATTCGGCGCGCATCAGCATTGAAGCAAGAGAGCATGCGCAACGCACAAATGATCAGATCAATGGTTTGGCGGATGCCGCCCAGCGTATTGGTGAGGTCGTCAATCTGATCAGTGACATTGCCAGCCGGACCAACCTGCTGGCGCTAAACGCCACGATTGAAGCGGCGCGGGCCGGTGAAGCAGGCAAAGGCTTTGCCGTGGTGGCGTCGGAAGTAAAAAACCTCGCGACACAAACGGCCAAGGCTACCGAAGACATCAGCGCCAAGATCACGGAAATGCAATCCGCGACAAATTTGTCCGTCAGCGCGATCCAGATAATTACAGATACAATCGCGAAGATCAGCGAGATAAATGCGTCTGTCGCGTCGGCAGTAGAAGAACAGGGATCAGCGACCCAGGAAATCGCGCGTAATGTGCAGGAGGCTGCAAAGGGTACGCAGGACGTATCAACTAGTATCGCGAATGTCACCCACGTGGTCACCGAGACCGGCACCGCCGCGAATCAGGTGCTGAACGCCGCCGGGGAACTTTCCCGGCAAAGCGAGCAGCTGCGAAGTGAAGTAGGCGGCTTTCTGGAAAAAATGCGCGTGGCGTAATCGCAATATCATTCCTAAAAGGCCGCCCTGGTTTGGCGGCCTTTTTTGTGCTTGAGGCATATCCGGAGCTTTGATGCCTCTACACGCCAGTCCTTTTACCCTAAATTAGGGACTTCTACCTATAAGTTGCATTTGTTTACAAAACATCCTTGAGGTTGTGATGGGGATCGTGCCGCAAGTGATGCTTTGTTCATGCAGGGGTGGTGAATTATTAGGTTTGGAGAGATCCCCATGTCGCAATTTTTTACAGATCTGAAAATCGGCACCCGCATCAATACCGGGTTTGGCTTGATCCTGCTACTAGTCGTCGCTCTGGCCACCATGGCGGGGCTGGGGATTGGAAACCTAGGCCAGAGCTTCCAAAGTTACTCCACCATGTCGGCCACCGCCACTTTGGTGTCAGAGACAGATATTGACGTAGGTGCGTTGCGACTAGTTGTGAACCGCTATATGCGGACCAACGCACCAGGCGACCTGGAACAGGCAGGCAAGGCATATACGCTGGTTCGGGACAGGATCGACCAGACCCGCAAAGCAATTCGCGACCCCGAACGGACCGCCTTGCTCGACCACATTGAAGCGCTTGTTGGCTCCTATAATAAGGGTTTTGAACAAATTGTCGCTTTGATGAGCAAGCGGGACGCGCTTGTTAATGAGGAGATCAATGTCGTCGGGTCGGACATTCGCAAGGAGTTGACCGAACTGAGGGGCAAGCTGGTCAAAGAGGACAATTATGAAGTGGCGAACCTGGCTGCCTATGTGCAGGAAGAGTTTCTCCGGGCCCGCGTACATGTCACCAAATTCGTCGATAGCAATGACGCCGAGACACTCGAGAGCGCGCGTGCTGCGTTCAAAGAGGTTGATAAGGCGATGGTGCGGTTCAAAAGCGGCCTTGGGAATCGGTTTGCCAGTGACGTCTCAGTGCTTGAAAAAGACCTGCCAAGATATACCACGGCGTTTGAGGAATTGGTCGTTGTGCTCCTCAACCGGAATGAAATCCGCGCCGAAGCGCTTGACGCCAACGGCAGGACAATCAGTGAGAAATTCAATGAGATCAAAACATCCGCTAGCAAGGAAGAAGCACTCATGCTCGGTGAGGTTTCAACGACGGTAGGAACTGCCGAAATCCAGAACCTGGTGGTAGCCGGCCTGACCTTGCTGTTGGGAGGGCTGATTGCGTGGTTTATCGGCCGTGGCATCACCGTGCCGGTCGCAACAATGACCGCCGCAATGGGGCGTTTAGCGGGTAGCGACTGGACCACGGAAGTGGCCGGTGTCGAACGCAAGGACGAATTGGGCTTAATGGCCCGCGCCGTACTTATATTCAAGCAAAATGGCGTAGCCGCCGAAGCCATGCGGGCGGAACAGCACATTGAACAGGAAAAAAAGGAAGCCCGTACGAAGCAAATTGAATTTGATATCGGCATGTTTGAGCAATCGGTTGCGTCACTGCTGGAAATGCTCGCTTCAGCTGCGACTGAATTGCAGTCAACAGCGCAATCCATGAATACCACCGCTGATGAAGGCCAGCGCCAGTCAAGTACGGTTGCTGCGGCGTCGGAAGAAGCGTCGGTAAATGTGCAGACGGTCGCGGCGGCCGGCGAGGAACTGTCTTCATCAATTGTTGAAATCAGCCGTCAGGTGGCGGATTCCGCGCGCATCAGTAATGAGGCCAGCCTGCATGCGCAACAGACGAATGATCAGATCAAGGGGCTGGCGGATGCAGCCCAGCGTATTGGCGAAGTGGTCAACCTGATCAATGATATCGCCAGCCAGACCAATCTGCTGGCGCTCAATGCCACGATAGAGGCGGCGCGCGCAGGCGAAGCTGGCAAGGGCTTTGCCGTGGTGGCGTC
>JAUSQH010000477.1 GCA_030652895.1 Alphaproteobacteria bacterium | reverse complement strand
CACGCCAGCAGGCGGAATACTCTCAGCCAAGCCATGACTTCTGTGCCGGTTTCATCGATGAGCTTTGCCGGCGTGCGCCGCAGCCGGTCGCGCCGCGCCTTGCTGTGGGGCACGCTGCTGCTGTTGCTGCTGGTGGCGCAGACGCTGCTGGTGGCATTGACCGTCAGCTACGAGTCCTCGCGCACACAGGAGCATGCCGACGGCGTGGCGACCGACGCGGCGATCGAGATTCGCCGCAACCTGCTGCGCTCGATGCAGGCGCTGCAGGCCATGACCTGGCGCGAGCCCTTGCCCGCCGACTGGCGCGACGGCGCCACCGAACTGCTGCGCAGCGACCCGGCCTTGCTGCGCATCGAGCGCCGTGACGCCCAGTTGCGCATTGGCGAGGTGGTGGAGTCGCCCTTCGGGCCGCGCCTGTTCATCCAGCTCGCACGCAGCCAGCTCGACATCGACAGCCAGCTGGCTTGCACCACAGCGCGGCGGGCGGCCAACCCGATGTTCTCGCGCACCTATTTCGTGCCGCTGCCCGACGGTCAAGGCATCGATGTGCTCGACCTGTGCGTGCCGATGCAGCAAGGCGGCCGCGATGCCGGATTCCTGGTCGGCAGCTTCATGCTCAACCAGTTGCTCGACGCGGCCTTGTCGCCAGGCCAGCTGGGCCGCCATGAGCTGAGTTTCATCGAAGGCGACGGCACCCGGCTGGCGCGCGCCGGCGCGCCGCGCGGCACCGGTGTCTACCGCGCCGAGCGTGTGCTCGACCTGCCCGGGGCGGCGCTGCAACTGCGCGCCGACAGCGCCACCGGGCGCCCGAGCCTGATCCCCAACCTGACCACGGCGCTGGTGCTGGGCCTGTCGGTGGCCTTGTTCGGCGTCGTGCTGGCGCTGGCACGCGACGTGCGCCGGCGCGCTGCCGCCGAGCGCGCGCTGGCCGAGTCGCTGGCCTACCGCAAGGCGATGGAGGACTCGCTGGTCACAGGCCTGCGCGCGCGCGACCTCGAGGGCAAGATCACCTATGTCAA
>JAUSQH010000473.1 GCA_030652895.1 Alphaproteobacteria bacterium | reverse complement strand
AGCGCATTGATCAGCGTCGATTTTCCGACGCCGGGCGGGCCGGTCAGGCCAATTACATGGGCGCGCGCCGCATTCCACGCCGCGTCCAGCAACGCGATGACACCTGGATCATCCGTATGCTGCTCAACCGCCGCAAGTGCGCGCGCCATGACAGCCTTGCCGCCAACGCGCAATTCCTCAAAGGTTGGAATTTCCGGCTTCACGACACCGCGCCCTCAGACTCCTCCTAGTCTTTTTCCTGCTCCACCGCCAGCGCCGCATGGGCCGCCGCCAGACGCGCAATCGGCACCCTGAATGGCGAACAGGACACATAATCAAGTCCTATGTCATGACAGAATTTGACCGAGGCCGGGTCACCGCCATGTTCCCCGCAAATGCCGAGTTTCAGATCGGGGCGCGTCTTTCGCCCGCGTTCCACGGCCATACGCACAAGCTCACCCACCCCTTCCTGATCCAGGCTGACGAACGGGTCCTGCACAAAAATGCCGGCTTTCAGATAATCCTTCAGAAAACTGCCGGAATCATCACGGCTGATGCCATAGGTGGTCTGCGTCAGGTCGTTGGTGCCGAAGCTGAAAAATTCCGCCTCCTGCGCGATTTCACCCGCGCGCAACGCCGCGCGCGGCAATTCGATCATGGTGCCGATCTGATAGGTAAGCCGGGCGCCGGTTTCCTTCGCCACCGCTTCAGCGACTCCAACAATCCGCACCTTCAAAATCGACAGCTCCTTACCCGTCGCAATCAATGGCACCATGATTTCAGGATGCACCGGTTCACCCGATGATTTTTCGGCCGCAATAGCCGCTTCAAATATCGCGCGCGCCTGCATTTCATAAATTTCCGGATAGGAAATGCCCAGCCGCGCACCCCTGTGGCCCAACATGGGATTGCTTTCTTCCAATTCATGGGCCCGCGCGTGCACCTTTTCCACGTCACACTTAAGCGCCGCCGCCACCTGGGCAAATTCAACATCGCTTTTAGGCAAAAATTCGTGCAACGGCGGGTCCAGCAGCCGGATGGTCACCGGTAGGCCGGACATGATTTCAAATAAAGAGGTAAAATCATCGCGCTGCATCGGCAAGATCCTGGCCAGCGCTGCGCGCCGACCGGCCTCGTCCGCAGCAAGGATCATCTCGCGCACGGCGATGATGCGGTCCGCATTGAAAAACATATGCTCTGTGCGGCACAGACCGATGCCCTGGGCGCCAAACTGACGGGCGGTGCGCGCGTCTTCCGGGGTTTCCGCATTGGCGCGCACCTTTAAAGTGCGCATCGTATCGGCCCAGCCCATCAACTCGCCAAAATCGCCGCTCAACTCAGGCCGCACCGTCGGCACCGTGCCCAGAAAAACCTCTCCACTGCCGCCATCCAGGGTAATCATATCGCCTTCGCGCACGGTTTCACCGTCCACAATAAAAATTCCGGCCTTGTAATCAATGCGCACCGCGCCCGCACCCGAAACGCAGGGCCGTCCCATACCGCGCGCCACCACCGCCGCATGGCTGGTCATACCGCCGCGGCTGGTCAGGATGCCTGCCGCCACATGCATGCCGTGAATATCTTCCGGGCTGGTTTCCGTCCGTACAAGGATAACAGATTGGCCAAGGGCGGCGCGCTGCTCGGCTTTTTCCGGGGTGAACACCACCTCGCCGGTAGCCGCACCGGGCGATGCAGGCAGCCCTTTGGTCAGAACCTTGCGCGGCGCAGCGGGATCAAGACTTGGGTGCAGCAATTGATCCAGCGACGCCGGGTCAATCCGCGCCACGGCCTCGGTCCGGTCAATCAACCCTTCGCGCGCCATATCCACGGCGATTTTCAGCGCCGCCTTGGTGGTGCGCTTGCCCGCGCGGGTCTGCAGCATCCACAGCTTGCCCTTTTCCACCGTGAACTCGATATCCTGCATGTCGTGGTAATGCGCTTCCAGACGATGATAAATGTCGCACAGTTCCGCAAATACAAGCGGCATGGTCTCTTCCAGAGATGGCTTGTCATCCGTGGCGCGTTCGCGCGCCGCCCTGGTCAGATATTGCGGTGTGCGAATGCCCGCCACAACGTCTTCGCCCTGCGCATTGATCAGATATTCACCGTAAAATTCATTGTCGCCTGTCGATGGGTTGCGCGTAAAGGCGACGCCGGTCGCACTGTCTTCGCCCATATTGCCGAACACCATGGCCTGCACGTTGACAGCGGTGCCCCATTCATCGGGAATGGTGTGAATGCGGCGATAGGTGCGCGCGCGCGCCGATTCCCAGGAACCAAACACCGCGCCAATGGCGCCCCACAATTGTGCGTGCACATCCTGGGGAAACGGTTCGCCCAGTGCGCGCTGCACAATTTCCTTGTAGGTCTCAACCAGCTCGCGCCAGTCTTCCTCCCCCAGGTCCGTATCCTGGGTAATGCCCAAGCCGTTTTTATGTTCTTCCAGAGCGTCTTCGAACAGATAGTGCTCCACCCCCAGCACCACGTCGCAATACATCTGGATAAAGCGGCGATAACTGTCGTAGGCAAAACGCGCGTCACCGGATTCCGCCGCCAGCCCTGCGGTGGTTTCGTCGTTCAGCCCCAGATTAAGCACCGTATCCATCATCCCTGGCATCGATGTGCGCGCGCCGGAGCGGATGGACAGCAGCAAGGGGCTGGCCGGATCGCCAAAACGCCGCCCCACATGCGCGGCCACCTGCGCCAGCGCCGATTGCACCTGGTCTTCCAGCCCATCGGGGTATTTATTCTGATTGGCGTAAAAGGCGGTGCATACTTCCGTAGTCAATGTAAAACCCGGCGGCACCGGCAGGCCAAGGCTGCTCATTTCCGCCAGATTGGCCCCTTTTCCGCCCAGCAGATTGCGCAGCCGGGCCGCGCCTTCGGCCTTGCCCGCACCAAATGTATACACCCACTTGGTTGCTGTTCCGGTTGTTGTGGACATTACCTATCCTTCTATCTTTGAGAAATCCGCGACCGTTTCCAGCGCGGTGCGTATCTGGGATAACAGCAGCAGGCGGTTAATGCGCAGCGCCGCATCGTCCGCATTCACCGTTACCTGATCAAAAAACCCATCCACCGGCGCGCGCAGACGCGCCATCGCGGTCATGGCCGCGGTAAAATCCTCGCGCTTCACTGCCGCGTCCGCCTCCGCCGCCACTTCGGAAATCCGGTCGAACAGGGTGCGCTCTTGCTCCTGGCGGAACAACGCAGGATCGGCATGGCGGTTATAAGTCTGGCCATCGCGCTTTTCCTCGATGCGCAGAATATTCGCCGCGCGCTTATACGCCGCCAGCAGATTGGCACCGTCATCGGAGCGCACAAACACATCCAGCGCTTCGGCGCGCGCCACCAGCAGAACCAGATCATCCTGCCCGCCCAGCGCAAACACCGCATCAATCAGATCATGGCGCATGCCCCGTTCGCGCAGATGCACCTTCAAGCGGTCGGCGAAGAACGTGAGAAGATCATCAGCCTGGTCGCCAAATATGGGGGCGAGTGGCAACCGGAGTTTGTTTTCCAGAATCAAGCGGATCACGCCAAGGGCGGCACGGCGTAACGCATACGGATCTTTTGACCCTGTCGGCTTTTCATCAATTTGCCAAAAACTGATCAGCGTATCAATCTTGTCGGCCATCGCCACCGCGATAGAAAGTGGCGCGGTGGGACACGCATCGGACGGACCCGCAGGGGAATAATGGTCACGGATGGCGTCAGCAAGCTCTGCCCGCTCCCCATCGGCCAGCGCATAATAACGGCCCATGACGCCCTGCAATTCCGGAAACTCCCCCACCATCTGCGTCACCAGATCGCATTTGGCAAGCAAAGCCGCGCGCCCCGCCAGCTTTTTATCCGCTCCCGGAATATTGTCTGCCAGCGTTTCGGCCAATCTTACGTTGCGGTCTATTTTTTTATGAACGCTGCCTAACCGCGCGTGAAACACCATGTCTTTCAGGCCGTCAAGACGGCTTTCAAGGGTGCGTTTACAGTCCTGGTCCCAGAAAAACTTGGCGTCCGACAGACGCGCCGCCAGCACACGCTGATTGCCTTGCGCAATCATTTTGCCCCCATCGGCCGCCAGCAGATTGGCTACCACAATGAATTCTGGTGCAAAATTTCCTGTCTTCGCGTCCCGCAGTGAAAAATATTTCTGGTGGGTCCGCATGGCGGTACGCAGAACTTCCGGCGGTACGGCCAGAAATGTCTCGTCGAACTTACCCAGCAATGCGGTTGGCCATTCATTCAAACCCGCCACTTCCTCCAGCAACGCGTCATCAGGTATCAGTTCCAACCCCTTGCTGGCCGCCAGTGCGTTCGCCTGTTGCAGAATGCGCGCCTTGCGTGTTGCAGGATCAAGGCACACAAACGCCTTTTCCAGTGCGGCTTCATATTCCGCAATATTGCGTACACGGATACTATCCGGCGCCATGAAGCGATGGCCCCGCGTCACATCTCCCGCCTGCACGCCGTCAATTTCAAACGTCAATGGCGTGCCATCGAAACAGCACAGGATCGAATGCAATGGCCGCACCCAGCGCAGGCTGCCGCTGCCCCAGCGCATGCTCTTTGGCCAGGGAAAATCCCGCACGGTTTTCTCAACGATTTCCGCAATCACCTGACCGGACGGGCTACCCTTGCGTTCGATCACCGCAAAATAAAATTCCGCCTTGCCCACTGTGCGTACTTCCAACTGGTCCAGCGACAGGCCGGTCGAGCTTAAAAATCCTGTCATCGCGGCTTCGGGAGATCCGACTCGCGGCCCCTTGCGTTCTTCCGTGCGCGTCGGCTGCACGGTCGGAATCCCATCGGCCGCAAAACACAACCGGCGCGGCGTGACAAAAGTTCTCACCCCGTCAAACGGCAACCCGGCGGCGGTCAGCCCATCCGTAATGAGACGCTGCAAATCCTGCGCCGCGCGAGCCTGCATACGGGCGGGAATTTCTTCGGAAAATAATTCAAGTAAAAGCTCAGGCACCTATTCCTCCACCGCTTCACCCTGACTTTTCAGCCAGGCGGTAGCACACCCTTTGGAAAGCGTGCGCACACGGCCAATATAGGCGGCACGCTCGGTCACACTAACCACACCACGCGCATCCAGCAGATTGAACATGTGGCTGGTTTTCAGCATCTGGTCATAGGCCGGCAGCGTCAGGTTTTGCACCAGCAGCGCCGCACACTCTTTCTCCGCATCGGCAAAATGGCGCAGCAGTATTTCAGTATCCGCATGTTCAAAATTATAGGCGGAAAATTCCTGCTCGGCCTGCAGAAACACATCGCCATATTTCACCCCATGCCCGTTAAAATCCAGTTCATAGACACTGTCCTTGCCCTGCACATATTGCGCAAGACGTTCCAGCCCATAGGTCAGCTCGCCCGCCACCGGCCTGCAATCATAGCCCCCCACCTGCTGGAAATAGGTGAA
>JAUSQH010000456.1 GCA_030652895.1 Alphaproteobacteria bacterium | reverse complement strand
GCGTTGGCGCGGACCTTCAGTTCCGATGCTGCAGAGCATCGCCAGAAAATGATGCTGGCGGCGCGTACAGCGGAGGCCGATGCAAAAACGCAACAGGCGCCAGATACAGACGCCATAACCCCTCTTACCCCCATACTGCTGGATCGTTTTGAGACAGCGCTACGTGGCGTTGATCTCAGCCCGATGATCGAGCGCCAAATGATTTGCGCTATTCCGGAGCATGGCAAACCCAAACCCGTGCTGTGTGAGTACTTTGTTTCTATCCGGTCCCTGCAACACAAGCTTCTGCCTGGCGTTGATTGCCTTAGCGATCGCTGGCTGTTTCAGCGTCTATGCCAGAATCTGGACGTCCGCATGCTGGCGGCCCTGCCGGAAATAGCCAAAAAAACCTCTGTGCCGATTACCATTAACATCAATATCCGCACGATTTTATCTGCGGAATTTTTAAAATTCGACGCTGCAATTCGCAGTGTTTCCCAGCAGACCATGATTCTGGAGTTGCAAAGCATCGATTTATTTGCCGATATGGGCGCCTATATCTTTGCCCGCGATTTTGCGCGTGAACGCGGTTATGGAATAGCGCTTGATGGACTTACCCCTCTTACTTTCCCGTTTATGGATCATGCAAAACTAAAGCTGGATTTTGAAAAAATTCTATGGAACCCGGATATCTCCAGAGACTTCAACCCTGAGCGGCGGCAGACCTTCACTGAAGCCGTCAAACAGTCCGATCCGAACCGCATAATATTGTGCCGCTGCGATAATCAGGACGCTATTGATTTTGGCCGTGAAGCCGGCATCAGCCTGTTCCAGGGGCGGCATGTAGACCGTATGCTGGCAACTAGATAAAAAGTCTGCAATGATACTGGGATGAATCCCTCACTTGCTGATGCTGTCATTCGTGTCCGTGGGCTGACCAAGCGTTTCGGCGCGGTGCTGGCTGTGGACGCGACTGATTTCGATGTCGCCAAGGGATCCATTACCGCGTTGCTGGGTGGTAACGGCGCCGGAAAAACCACAACCATCGCCATGATTCTGGGGCTGGTGGAGCCAACGGCAGGCAGTATGGAAGTTTTGGGCGCGCGCCTGCCCGAACAGTATCATCGCGTATTACCGCGCATGAACTTTGAAAGCCCCTACGTGGATTTACCACACCGCCTGACGGTCGCACAAAATCTCAATGTGTTTGCAATGCTGTATGGGGTTGCGGACCGGCGCGGACGTATTGCCGAACTGGCGGCGGATCTTGAGCTGAAAGAATTTTTACACCGCCCGACCGGGCAGTTATCCGCAGGACAAAAAACCCGCGTGTCCCTTGCAAAATCCCTCATCAACGCGCCAGAGCTTTTACTGCTTGATGAACCGACCGCTTCGCTGGACCCGGACACTGCCGATTGGGTGCGTGGTTATCTGGAAGACTATTGCGTCAAGCGTGGCGCTACGATCCTGCTGGCTTCACACAATATGGCGGAGGTAGAACGCATGTGCGACGTTGTGCTGATGATGCGCAGCGGCCGCATTGTAGATTCGGGCGCACCCAGCGCATTGATTGCCCGCTATGGGCGCAGCAATATGGAAGAGGTGTTTTTGGACATTGCGCGGGGCACTGGCATTGGCGCCGCGCTGGCGCAAAGTCCCGCTTGAACAAATTACTACGCCAGCGGGGACGGGAATTTCAGTTTTCCGGGTCGACCCAGGGGATGGCTGCGATTTCGATACCTTCTTCGCGCAATTCCTTGACCTCATCCTGGGTGGCGTCGCCATAAATATTGGCAGCTTCACGTTCGCCGTAATGAATTTTGCGGGCCTCTTCGGGAAATTTCTCGCCTACATGATCAGCGTTTTGTTCCACATGAGCGCGCACTTGGCGCAGGAATTTACGCATTTCCAATTTACCCACCGCCGCCTTGGCGGACAACCGGCCGTTTCTAGTATTTGTCTTGGCCGCAATATTGGGCGCCATTACAGCTTTGGTGATTTTTGAGGAACTGCATTCGGGGCAACTCAGTTTGCCCGCAGCAAGCTGATCGTCAAAAGCGACGCTGTTTGAAAACCAGCCTTCAAACCGATGCTCTTTATCACAGATAAGATCGTAATGGATCATGTGCCGCCATGGCTGGTTCTGATTGATGACACCCATTGATGTCATGACATCGTAAAATCAGCAAGATATTAGGCGGCGGTTTTACCCGCCGATTTGCTGCGCCCGCGCCATTGCTCAATGACGCCCCCCGCCCGATCGCCTGTCATAGTATCAAATAGCTGGCAAACTGCCTGCAGTCTTGCGGCGGGAACGGCCTTGCCGGTGCGGGCGCGCTCCAGTAGCAGCGTAATGGTCGCAAACTGTGAACGGTCAGCGCCAATAGCACGACAGACCACGGCCATGCCCTGACCTTCGCCCTCAAAAGCGAGATTCGAGATGGTCCGCGAATCCAGCTCGCATAACATTGCCAGCCCTTCAAGAAACAGGTTGAGGCGTTTTTCACGCAAAAAGCCAATCACCCGATTGAGGGATAACTCTCCCGATGCGCGCATTTTTGCGACAAGTACGGTTGCCTTGATGTCCATGCTGTGCGCCGAAGCAACCGGGCCAACCTGCTGAACCGGCCGCGCATGGCGCAAGGCAGCTTCGAGAATTTCGGGGTCGATATCATACTTCCCCTGAATTTCTCTCCTAAGCGCGTCCGACAAGAAAGCAAACATTTTCTGCGCTAAAATTGGCGGCACATCATCTCGGGCCACCAGCGGCCCCTGCAAATTGGTTTGCCGCTTACTTTCCGTCACCAGATATTCCATCGCGGCGTCGGCAATTTCAGCGCTCTTGTTCTTTACCAGGGCCTGCAGTACATCCGGCTCTTCAGATTCCACCAGCGCATTGGTGACAGCCGCTGTAATGCCAGACCGCATGGCGACGCTGAGCCTGTGCCCCTGGGTCTTGTTCATAACGATTTCAACCAGATCACGCTCATCCAGTAATGGGCTGTGGGCTATGAGTGGCGCGGAAACCGCAATTTCGTCCGCCGCCAAAGCCTGGACTAGCAGTTTCGGGGCACGTGGGCTGGCGGCCAACTGAAGGGCCAGGCTTGCCCGCATCTGAGTTTCGAATTCACGCGACAGGTGAATCAAAATATGCCCGGCAACCTCTTTTTCTTCGGCGTTGAGCGGGCGCGGCGCGCGTAGGCAGATATCGGCTATGCGTTGTGACAATACCTGTCGTGCCGCGGGATCCGGGTCTCGCGCCAGTTCGATAAGATCATTTAATGATGGCTGTTCCATGCACCAGGTAATTTATGCCCAAGGCCTTACTAATGGGTAAATTTACCCCGAAATCCATTAACCGGACTGCATATTATCCAACTCATATGTGACATCATGCGTCAGGGCGGGGACCTGGGCGCGCGCTTTTGCCACCCGTTCCGGGTCAATTTCTGCCAGGATGAAGCCTACATCTTCGCCTGCATCCGCCAAAATCTCGCCCCAGGGCGCAATTATCAGACTATGACCATAGGTTTTCCGACCATCCCCACTATGGGTCCCGGTTTGAGCCGGGGCAAGAACAAAACATCCTGTTTCAATGGCGCGGGCGCGCAATAAAATGTGCCAATGCGCCTCGCCTGTGGTTTTTGTAAACGCCGCAGGAATGGTCAAAAAATCCGCCCCCGCCTTGGCCAGTGTCCGATATAAATGGGGAAAACGCAAATCATAACAAATACTTAACCCCAAACGGCCCCATGGCAAATCGTACAGCACAGCCTTTTGGCCAGGGACAAAACTTTTCGATTCCCGGTACCGCTCTCCATTGGGTAAATCCACGTCGAACATATGAATTTTGTCATAGCTGGCGGCAATTTGTCCTTTTGGGCCAAACAAAAAGCAGCGATTGGCAACCTTTGTGTCCGCCACACGGACAGGAATGGAGCCAATCAGCAGCCACACCCGCAATTCTGCCGCCAGCGCGCGAAACGCCGCCACAGCCGGGTCTTCGTCCTGGGCAAAGGTGCTTGCGCGAATGACATCTTCTTTTAGACGGGTGACGATAGAGGTGACCTCCGGCGTGGTGATAAAGCGCGCGCCCTGCGACGCCGCCTGCCGCGCCAGGGCTGTCACTGTCGCAATATTTTCGGCAATTACTGCGCTGGAATTGAGTTGCAGACAGGCCGCCGTGAAAATTTCGCCCATATCTTACGATCCTAATAAATCAGCTCGTCAGCTCGTCAACAGTGCATCGAGTTTGCCGGCTGCGTCCATCGCATACAGTTCATCGCACCCGCCGACATGCGTATTGCCGATAAAAATCTGCGGTACCGACGTACCCCCATTGGCACGCCTGGTCATTTCCGGCCGGGCCCCGGGTGTCGTGTCGACGTCAATTTCATCATAATTGGCGCCCTTTTTTGTCAGCAACGCCTTGGCGTGATGGCAATAGGGGCAAAATATTGAGCTGTAGATCGTTATCCGGGGCATTCAGATCCTGTTTGTTCGCTACATTGAGACAATTATATAGATAATTAGCCTGCCTGGACAACCCGTGCCAAGCTTAACACATCGACGCGCGATACCCGCGCCCTGCGTAACGCCCTGGCGCAGGCCTGAGCGGTGGCGCCAGTAGTTAGCACATCATCGATCAATAATATCTTACGCCCGGCCAGCATCGCTGCCCGGCCAGGGCGTACAGCGATAGCCCCTTGCAGATTGCGCTGGCGCGCCGCCCGGTTAAGACCGCCCATCGGAGGGGTGTGCCGGGTACGCACCAGCGCATCCACCAGCGCCGGTGTCCCGTTATTACGGGCCAGTAATAGCGCCAGCACTGCGGACTGGTTATAGCGCCGCCGAAACAGCCGTTTGCGATGCAGCGGTACCGGCACAATCAGATCAATGTCGCCCATTAAGTCCGCCCCGGCGCGCGCCATCCATGCGGCGAAAGCAGGCGCGCCTTCCAACCTGTCGCCATGCTTGAACGCCAAGATCATCGCCCGGCTGGCGTCATCATAGCGCAACACCGCACGCGCCCGATCATAATCGGGCGGATTAGCAAGACAGGCGCCGCAAGATAGTTCCGCATCTTCTTCAAATCCAAAAGCAAATGGCATCCCGCAACACTGACATAACGGTTTTGTAATAAAATTGATGGCGCTCCAGGCTTTCGCACTAAGCTGCCCCTGCCGGTCGACGATGTCACGCGTTGCCAGACAACGCGGCGGTAGCAGCGCATCCGCCAGCATCAGGCCAAGTGGTGGCAATATTCGCCCCAAATGCTGCATATGTCCTCACCAGCTGTTCCAGTTTGCAACAGGCCGTAATAGTATGACACATGACGCAATCAAAATCCGCCGGCAATGCCCCATTTGACCGTAGACTACTGCGCATCAGCCGCGAGCGCGCGGCGAACAATCTGGCAAATCATGATTTTCTGTTGCGTGAGGCGGGCGGACGCCTGCTGGAGCGCATTGTCGACCAGCGGCGGGAATTTCCGCTGGCGCTAAATTTGGGCTGTCATCGCGGTGAGCTGAGTGAGCTATTATCATCACACCCGGGCCATGGGATCGGACAGTTTGTCCAGTGTGACCTGGCGGTTTCCATGGCGGCGGCGGGGGCGGGCCTGCGCTGCGCCGCAGACGAAGAAGCGCTGCCTTTCGCAGCCCAGAGCTTCGATCTGGTGACCAGCGTCCTTGGTTTGCACTGGGTGAATGATCTGCCCGGCTGCCTTGTGCAAATCCGGCGTGCGCTACGGCCAGACGGCCTGTTTCTGGGCGCCATGTTCGGCGGGGAAACCCTGCGCGAATTGCGCCACTGTTTATCGCAGGCTGAAATAGCGTGCGATGGGGGCCTTAGTCCGCGTGTCGCACCTATGGTTGATGTGCGCGACGCGGGCGCGTTGCTGCAACGGGCGGGCTTTGCGCGTCCGGTCGCCGATGTGGACACAATCACCGTCAGCTATGCCGATCCAATAGCGTTAATGCGCGAATTACGCGGCATGGGAGAAAGTAATGTTCTGCATGCCCGCAGGCGAAGTTTTTTGCGGCGCGCAACGCTGGCGGCAGCCGTGAAACTCTATCATGAAAAATTCAGCGACCCCGATGGCCGGATCCTGGCGACATTTCAGATCGTCAATCTAACGGGCTGGGCCCCCAGCGACGGTAATGTCTTGCACAACGACAGCCTATCCGCACGCCGCACAATTCGCCAGTAATTATATGTCAAAGCCCGCCAGAAACGGTCAGCAGCAGCGCCGACACCTGTCCGCCTATCGCGTAAACCAATGTCACTATTACTAGCGCAATCCCGCCGGCAATCATCGCATATTCTATTGCTGTAGCGCCGGAGCAATGTGCCAGAAATCTCTTTAGTTCTTGCATCCACACTCTCCTTGCAACCTGTCCAGCCCCGCAAGCTTTACAGATGGGGCCGCAATTTAAGTAAACAAGATTAACAATTATTTACGGTTGTCGAGGAATTCCCGCAGCGGCGCAATCAGTGGCAGGTCGGCGGTCGGCATAGGGTAATCACGTAATTGCGCAGGCCTTACCCATGCCAGATTTTGGGCCTCGGCCGCATGACACACACCATGCCATTCGCGGCAAACATATAGCGGCATCAATAAGTGAAAATCACCATCCTGCGGGCCATAGCTATGTGAGACAAAAGTTAACGGAGCCAGATTCAGTGCCGCCACCTCAATGTCCAGTTCTTCGTGAAGTTCCCTGGTCAGGCAGGCTTCTGGCGTTTCGCCAGCCTCACATTTACCACCCGGAAATTCCCACAGCCCCGCCATTGCCTTGTTTGGCGGCCGCTGCGCCAGCAATACGCGGTTGGCGCCGTCAATCAGCGCACAGGCGATGACGAGAACAAGGCGCTTCATACCGCCTGCCATTGATACCGCAAGACCGCGCGTACGCCACCGCGGCAGGCGAAATCCTCTTCCCAGCGCTCCTGACAGATAAATCCACATTTACTCAGTACACGGATAGACGCAGCGTTATCCTCAAATACAATGGCGTCAAGTCTGCGGCTGCACAGAGTTTTGCGGGAATACTCAAGCACGGCCCGTAACGCCTCGCTGGCGTAACCGTGGCCCCAATAGTCCTGCCCCAGCCAGTAACCGGTTTCCATCGGGGCCACGTCGGCCACCAGCCCGATCAGTCCCATAAGCATCCCGTCCTTGCGGCGGATAATGGCGAAGACAAATTCCTGGCCTGCTTCATGGGCGCGCAGCGCCTGATCGACAAAACTGCGCGCCTCTTGTTTCCCGTAAGGAAATGGCAAATTGACGGTTTGTTTCGACACCTCCCAATTATCGGCCAACGGTTGTATCAACGCCGCGTCACTGGTGCATAAGCGGCGCAGAATGAGCCGGGGGGTGTGAACAATCACATCTGACCGCTCATGCATATTCACGTCCGGTAATCCGCGTTTATATCGATATAGCCGTGGGTCAAATCACAGGTCCAGACAGTGGCCGACGATTTTCCCACACCTACATCCACATCGATGGAGATTTCGTCGCCCTGCATATGAGCCGTTACCTGGCTTTCCGAGTAAGCGGGATCAGCCATGCCCTTTCGCGCCACTGGAAGGCCGCCGATACGCACCGCAAGGGCGTCGCGGTTGGCTGCTTCACCCGCTTTGCCGACGGCCATGACAATGCGGCCCCAATTGGCGTCTTCGCCTGCAATGGCCGTCTTCACAAGGGGGGAATTGGCAATTGACAGTGCGATGCGTTTTGCCGCGCGCGGGGACGCGGCGCCGCCGACGCAAATTGAAATGAATTTTCCTGCTCCTTCTCCGTCACGCACCACCTGGCGCGCGAGATCGCCCGCTACCGCATCCAGTTTCTGACGAAAATCCCGCAGGCGCGGATCACCGGCGCGGGTTATGGCGCCATGCGCCGCCTTGCCGGTTGCAAACAGCATAACAGTGTCGCTGGTGGACGTATCGCTATCCACACTGATCATGTTGAAACTGCCCTGCACCGCCTTGCGCAACAATATATGCAACACATCCCCCGGAATGGCCGCGTCCGTCGCCACATAGGCAAGCATCGTCGCCATATCCGGAGCAATCATGCCCGAGCCCTTGGCAATGCCGTTAATCCGCACTTCGATGCCATCGATCAGGGCGGTGGCGCACGCGCCTTTGGCGAAAGTATCCGTGGTGCGGATGGCCTCGGCCCCGGCCTGCCAGGCATTCGGGTGCAGTTTTTTAGCCAAAGCGGGCAATAGCCCCGTAATCCGGGATGCGTCCAGCAATACGCCAATCACCCCGGTCGAACCGATCATCACCTGTCCCCTGGTGCAGCCAATCTGTTTGGCGGCGGCGGCGGCGCAGGCCTGCAACGCCAAATCCCCTTTTCTGCCCGTAAAGGCGTTGGCGTTGCCTGCATTGACCAGCAGTGCGCGCGTAGCGCCCCAGCCCTGTCTAAGCTGCCTGCGGCACCAGTCCACCGGCGCCGAAGGCGCTTTGGATGTGGTAAACATCCCCGCCACCGCCGTCCCTTTGTCAAACGCCATCAACAGCAGGTCATCGCGCCCCTGATAGCGCGCACCGCTCGCTGCGGTTGCCAGCCGCACACCTGCAACCGGCAGCATTTTGGGGAAATTCTGTGGTGCAAGTGGCGAACGGGGTAATTTGGCGGACATCGACAACTCCGGCTAAATAATGAAAAAACACAGTAAGTACTTACAATGATACGCTCAATATAGAATAGAGCTATATGTTACTGGCGCGCCCCACGCCGCTCTCAACATTGACATGGCGCGCGGTGGACCTTATGTCTCAGCCCTGCCAATAGTCAGGCAAAAAGGATTTTTCAGGCAATGATGGGAATGAGTGCATTAGCGCGCCGGGTATTCGGTTCGCCCTCTGACCGGAAGTTAAAAAAGCTGCATCCCATTGTGGCGGCGATCAACGCGCTGGAACCGGAAGTTTCGGCGCTTGACGACGAAGCGCTTCGCGCCCGGACCGCGCAATTTCGCGAGCAACTTGCGACTGGCAGCGTCAGCGCCGATGACCTCCTGCCCGCGGCCTTCGCCACCGTGCGCGAAGCCGCAAAGCGCGCTCTTGGTCAGCGCCATTTCGACGTGCAGCTTGTTGGCGGCCTGGTGCTGCATCAGGGCAAGATTTCTGAAATGAAAACCGGCGAAGGCAAAACGCTGGTGGCAACTCTTGCGGCCTATTTGAACGCCCTGTCCGGCAAAGGCGTCCACGTTGTTACGGTGAATGATTATCTGGCCCGGCGCGATTCGGAATGGATGGGGCAGGTCTATCGTTTTCTGGGCCTGACAGTCGGTTGCGTGGTGCCGGGCATAGGCGAACTGGAACGCCGTCAGGCCTATGCCGCCGATATTACTTACGCCACCAACAATGAACTGGGCTTTGATTATCTGCGCGA
>JAUSQH010000448.1 GCA_030652895.1 Alphaproteobacteria bacterium | reverse complement strand
GAGGGGTTCGACTCCCCTAGGGCGTACCAATTTCGTGCTAAACATATCGAATGTGCACGTCTTCCTAGCAGGATTTACCGCTTCGAATTACCCAACCTTTTTACGGAGATAAACACCTCTCCGGCCAGATAAATAGAATTTTATGTATTGAATAAGTATCCTAAATAGAAAATTCTAAAATACACGGAAAGTTAAGCGTTTCCCGCTCATGGTCAGCCCAATCGTAAATATTTCCCGTCCCACGTGGGGCGCCGGACATTTGAATATTTACTCGTAGAGGGTTTCCCGTGACGCAGCTTTTTGCCAATCTCAAAATTAAGATTAAGGTTCTCCTTGGGTTTGCCAGTGTTCTGGCTGTTCTTGCAGCGGTAAGTATCGCCGGGGTAGTGTCACTGGCGCAGATTGATGAGGGGTTTTCCGATTACACCCGGCGTGGCAGGGGGCTGAGCATTATAGACCAGATTGATATCGCCGCCGGCGAGCTGCTCCGTGCTACGCAGGAATTTGTCTCGACCGGTGACGAGGCTCATGTCAAGACGGCAAAAGACATAGAGGCTGGGCTGACGGAGCAGATCACGCTGGCGCTCACCACCATCAAAAACCCCGAACGCCTCGAAAAAGTCAACCGGATCGCCACAGAACTTGAAAGCTATCAGAAGAGTTTTGAGACGGCGGTGGCGAAAAAACTAGAAAAAGAAGCAGTGATTACCGGGCAGATCTACCCGAAGGGCACCGCCATGCGTGGGGCGTTTAATCAATTAAAGGACGATGCGGCCGCCGGTGGCCACAATGGTATCTACGATCTTGCCGATACAGGGTTACAGACCATGATGCAATTGCGCCTCAGCGTCGACAAGATGCTCGTCAAGACCGATACAACACTGACTTCAAAAACTGAGAAACTTTTCGCTGACTTCGAGGCCCAAGTTGCGGCCCTTGACGCGGCGACTAAGGGAACCGGCCTGCGCGCTGACTTTGAAACCATTAATACGCTTGACGCAGAGTATACGGCCGCATTTGAAAAGGCTGTGAGGCTCCGTACTGAGCTTGATCAGGTTTTCCACGGCGACATGAAAACCCTTGGTGAAAGTATCGATACCGATTCCGCCTGGATCAAACAGTCGGCGACCGAGAACCAAAAAGAGGTCGAGGCGACGATGACCAGTCTGATCGCCAACGCCTCCAGCCTGATACTCGTCCTGGCGTTGGTCGGTATCGTATTGGGCCTGGCTATAGCCTGGCTGATCGGGAGCGTCATCTCGTCGGGCGTCGTCGGAATGACCGCCGCAATGCGCACCCTCGCCGCCGGTGACAAGACCGTCGCAGTGCCCGCTCTTGACCGCAAGGATGAGGTTGGCGACATGGGCAAGGCGTTGCAAGTGTTCAAGGAGACCGCTATCGAGGCCGAACGCATGCAGGCCGAACAGCAGGCCGGTCAGGAAAAGGCCCTCGTCCGCACAAAACAGATTGACACCTATATCGCGTCGTTCGACAAATCTGTTGCCGGTGCTCTGGAAACGCTTGCCTCCGCTTCGACCGAATTGCAGGCAACAGCGCAGTCTATGTCTTCGTCCGCGGAAGACGGGCAGCGTCAGGCAAGCACCGTCGCGGCGGCGTCTGAAGAAGCGTCAACCAATGTCCAGACGGTTGCATCTGCTGGCGAGGAATTATCCTCCTCCATCCACGAGATCAGCCGTCAGGTTGCCGAATCCGCGCGCATCAGTACCGAGGCGAGCGAACACGCGCAACAGACCAACATCCAGATTAATAGTTTGGCTGAGGCCGCACAGAGTATTGGCGAAGTGATCAGCCTGATCAACGACATCGCCAGCCAGACCAACTTGCTCGCACTTAACGCCACCATCGAGGCGGCGCGTGCAGGCGAAGCGGGCAAGGGTTTTGCGGTTGTAGCGTCGGAAGTGAAAAATCTTGCCACGCAAACCGGCAAGGCAACCGAAGACATCAGCGCCAAGATTGCCCAGATTCAAAGCGCGACCCAGCAGTCGGTAACAGCGATCGGCACGATTGCCCACACAA
>JAUSQH010000440.1 GCA_030652895.1 Alphaproteobacteria bacterium | reverse complement strand
GCAAAGGCTTGGCCGACAGCGACCACCAGCGCACCCGGCGGCCACGGCGCACCGCCAGCGCCAGTTCGCGCACCGCCGTTCCGGCCTCAAGATGCTGGCGCAGCTGCACCAGCGGCGCGGCGTCGCCGTCGGCGACCAGACGCTGCAGGATCGCCAGCACCGGTGCTGCCGTCAAGGCCCGCACCGGCTGGCCGAACAGCGAAGCCAGCCGCGGCGAGACGTTGCGCAGCCGGCCGTCGGCGTCGATCTCCCACAGCATGTCGCTGGTGTGTTCTTCGAAGTCGCGCAGCAACAAGCCGATGACCTCTTTCTGGCGCTCGGCCTCGGCTTCGGCCAGCAAGCGGGCGTCGAACAGGCGCGAGGTCGACCAGACCCCGCCGATGACGATGCCGGCGTAGATCAGCAGCAGTGCGGCCATCGGCAATGCAACGCCGAAGTCAGACAGCGACAGTGCCGCCAGCGCGCCGCTGCTGAGCGCGAGCACGAAGGCCGTCGCCGACCATGGCGTGCTGGCCAGGATGAAGCCGCCGGCGCAGATCATGCCGGTGGTGACGGTGGCGATCACCACTTGTTCGGCGGCGCCGGCCCCGGGCAGCAAGGCAGCCGGGGCCGTGCCCCAGATCAAGCCGAGCGCGGCAGCGCTGACGCTGGCGCGACGCAGGGCGCGTTTGGACGCCACCCCGCGCGCTGGGCGCTGGCGTTCCAGCCGCCAGGTCCACAACAACCGGGCGACGATGAGCACCAGCGTGGCGCCCCAGACAGCCAGGAAGACGCGCGGGCCCGGGCCCCAGAACACCACCGCCACCAGGCTGAGGTTGAGCAGGTTGGCGAGCATGGCAAACGGCGTCAACCGCGCCACTGCCTGCAGCTGGCGGGCGCGAATGCGCGCCGCCTGCCCCTCGTCGACGACGGTGTCGCTGGCGAAGAGCTGCTGGGCGCGCTGGCGCAATCGATCTAGCCCCGTGCGAAGCATCGTGGATCCTGTGGCTGCATCTGTCTTTATCGGCTCCAAGCGGCCGAACTTGATGGCGCCTAGTGTG
>JAUSQH010000430.1 GCA_030652895.1 Alphaproteobacteria bacterium | reverse complement strand
TCCTCGCCGTTGGCTTCGTTGTGTTTTTCGGAATAGGAAACCAGGTCCTTGAGCGTAAAACCGTCATGCACAGTGACGAAATTCACCCCAGCCCACGGGCGCCTGCCGTGCTTGTCGAACAAATCGCCCCACCCCAGCAGGCATCGCGCGAAATCCTGCACGTGGCCTTTGCCACTCTGCCAATAAGAGCGCACCGCGTCGCGATATTTTCCGTTCCATTCCGTCCAGCGCGGAGGAAAATTTCCGAGCTGGTATCCGTCCTCACCAAGGTCCCACGGTTCTGCGAAAAGTTTCCGGGTCGTAAGAACGGGATCCTGCATGACGGTGTCCAGAAATGAGGCATTCTGGCTAAAGTGACGTCCGCTGCGGGCAAGGGCGACTGCGAGGTCGAAGCGAAAACCGTCGATTTGGCATTCTTCAGCCCAGTACCGCAGAGAATCCATAACCAATTGCATCACACGCGGATGTGTGAGTTCGAGCGTATTGCCGCAACCGGTAGTATCGAAATAATATCTTCGATTATTCGCCAGCTTGTAATAGCTCGCATTGTCTATGCCCCGAAAGGAAATCGTCGGTCCAAATTGATTGCCTTCGGCAGTATGGTTGAAAACGACGTCCAGAATTACCTCAATGCCGGCCTCATGAAAAAGCCGCACCATGCCTTTGAACTCTTCCAGCTTGGAATCCGAGTTTGAAAAGTACCGCATCGACGGTGAGAAGTAGCTAATCGTGTTGTAGCCCCAGTAATTTGAAAGGCCCCGGTCAATTAAAACCCGTTCGTCGAGAACCTGATGGACAGGAAGCAGTTTTATCGACGTAACGCCAAGGCTTTTCAGATGGGCGATTACCTCGGATGAGCACAAACCGGCATACGTACCCCGCAGTTCGTCAGGCAGTTCTGGATGAAGCTTGGTCATGCCTTTTACATGCGCTTCGTACAGAAAAGTTTTACTCCAGGGGATACGCGGTCGGCCAACGCTTCCCCAGTCGAACTGTCCGGAAACGATCTGGCACTTGGGCACGTACGGCGCGCTGTCGCGCCCGTCGAAAGTCAGGTCGGGCGCGCGTTTTGCCTCCAGGCTGTAACCGAAAAGCGAAGGGTGCCAGGAGAACTTCCCCGCATAGCTGCGCGCATATGGATCAAGCAGCAATTTGTTGGAATTGAAACGATGTCCGCGCCGCGGTTCATACGGGCCATACACGCGGTACCCATATAGTTGCCCCGGAGCGATGCCAGCCACAAAGCCGTGCCAGACCTCGTCTGTATATTCCGGCAGTGCGATGCGGGCAACTTCGGGACCTTGAGGATGGTCAAAAAGGCACAGTTCGACCTTTTCCGCATTCGCTGAGAAAAGCGCAAAATTGGCGCCGCCGTCGCGGCAGGTCGCACCCAGGGGGAACGGTCGTCCCTCCTCAATACGCATTGGCGTCCCCTTCGTACACGAAGAACATTGTCGCCAGAGGCGGGATAGTCAGTGAAACCGATTGGGCATGGATACCCCAGGGGAGTGAATCGGTTTTCACCCCACCCAGATTGCCCGAACCAGCGCCGCCGTAGACTGTGGCGTCGGTATTCAGGACTTCACGCCAGCGGCCTGCTTGCGGCACGCCCAGGCGATAGGATGATCGTGATATCGGCGTGAAGTTGCTGACCGCGAGAACAGGTGGCTCTCCTTCGAGCCCGAGCCGCAAAAACGCAAAAACGCTGGCTTCAACATCATTCATCACAACCCACTGAAATCCTTCCGTGTCAACATCTTTCTGATACAGAGCGGGTGTCGCGCGATAGAGCATGTTCAGATCACGCACCAATGTCTGAACTCCGGAATGAAGGGAGTCATCCAGTTCGTGCCAGTCCAGGCTGCGATCATGATTCCACTCGCGGGACTGGCCGAACTCGCCCCCCATGAACAAAAGCTTCTTTCCCGGATGCGCCCACATGAATCCGAGATAGGCACGCAGATTGGCAAATTTCTGCCATCTGTCGCCGGGCATTTTCTCCAGCAGCGATCCCTTTCCATGCACCACTTCGTCATGGCTCAGGGGGAGAATGAAATTTTCAGAAAAGGCGTATACAAGGCCAAAGGTCAATTTGCTGTGGTGATACTTCCGGTGCACCGGGTCCTGGCGCATATATTCCAGCGTGTCGTTCATCCAGCCCATATTCCATT
>JAUSQH010000417.1 GCA_030652895.1 Alphaproteobacteria bacterium | reverse complement strand
GCAAATCCACCTTGCTGCGCCTGATCACCGGGGAAATCAGCCCCGACGCCGGTAGTCTGAACATCAATCCCGGTGCGCGCATTGGCGTTGTGGCGCAGGAAGCGCCTACCGGCGAAACCAGCCTGCTGGATACGGTGCTGGCGGCGGACACAGAGCGCGCAGCCCTGCTGCTAGAGGCTGAAACCGCCACTGACCCAAACCGCATTGGATATATCCATACCCGCCTGGCGGATATTTCCGCCCATACGGCCCCGGCGCGCGCGGGGGCCATTCTGAAGGGCCTGGGCTTTGACAGTGCGCAGCAGGACTTGCCATGCAGCGCCTATTCCGGCGGCTGGCGCATGCGGGTGGCGCTGGGCGCCGTGCTGTTTGCCGAACCCGATCTGCTGCTGCTGGATGAGCCGACCAACTATCTCGATCTGGAAGGCGCGATCTGGCTGGAATCCTATTTGCGCAGCTATCCGCGCACCGTCATTCTGGTCAGCCATGACCGCGATCTGCTCAACACCGCCGTGCAGTATATTGTGCATCTCGATGAGGGCCGCCTGAACATGTATACCGGCGGGTATGATCAGTTCGAGGATGTGCGGCGCCTCAAGCTTGAACAGCAGATGTCGATGAAGACCAAGCAGGACCATCAGCGCAAACATCTGCAGGCCTTTGTGGACCGCTTCCGCTATACCGCGTCAAAGGCGCGGCAGGCGCAAAGCCGCCTGAAGGCGCTGGCGCGCATGCAGCCCATCGCGGCGGTCAGCGAAAGCCATGTGCTGCCGTTCCACTTTCCCCCGCCCGAACACCTCGCCCCGCCGCTGATCAGCATCGAGAATGGCGAGGTGGGCTATGCCCCTGGCAAGCCGGTGCTGCGCAAACTGGACCTGCGTTTTGACATGGAAGACCGTATTGCCCTGCTGGGCGCCAACGGCAATGGCAAATCCACATTCGCCAAACTGCTGACCGGCAAGCTGCGCCTGGAGCATGGGCGCATGCGCATGTCCAAAAAACTGCGCATCGGCTATCTGGCGCAGCACCAGATTGACGAACTGGATGGCCAGGGTACGCCGTTTGATCATTTCCGCGACGCCATGCCAGAGAACACCACCGAGGCGCAGATACGCAACAAGCTTGGCGGGTTTGGCTTTGGTTTTCTCAAATCCACGACCAAGGTGGATGATCTGTCGGGCGGCGAGAAAACGAGGCTGCTCTTTGCACTGATTACGCTGCCCAAGCCGCATCTGATGATTTTGGATGAACCCACCAACCATCTGGACGTGGATAGCCGCGAAGCGCTGGCGCAGGCGCTGAATGAATATGAAGGCGCGGTCATTCTGATCAGCCATGACAGGCATCTGATTGACGCCTGCGCCGAACGGCTGTGGCTGGTAAAGGACGGCACCGTCGCCGCCTATGATGGCAGCCTGGAGGAATACAGCCAGTCGCTGCTGCAGGGCGGGCGCGCAACCGCGCCCAAGCTTGCCTCCGTCAAGGATAAGGAAAACCCGGCGAAGCAGGACCAGCGCCGCATCGGTGCGCAAAAGCGCGGCGGCATCGCTCCCCTGAAACAGGCTGTCGCAGACGCCGAGAAAAAATTGCAGGACCTGAACATTCTGAATAGCCGCATCGACGAGGCTCTCGGCCGCCCCGGCCTGTACACGGACGCCCCCGAACGCGCGCAAAAACTGATCAAGCAAAAAGCCGACCTGACCCGCCTGATCAGCGCCGCCGAGGAACGCTGGCTGTCCGCGCAACAGGCCTACGACGCCGCATTGGAGCGGGTATGACGCATATCATATGCGTCATAGTCAGAAAAAAATTACTGTAGACAAATATATTCCCGCCTGGCCAAGGAATCACATCCTTGGCCAGTGCGATCTCGCGCCGGAGCCGCAGAAAGCCCGCAAATGGGCCGTCGTCCGGCCTATTTCAATTTCCGCGCATCGGTAAAGCGATTATTATTTCCGCGCTGCCGCGATCATTTGCGCGTCTTCGTCGCGGTATATTTCTTTTTCGCGTTTGATGAGCACATCCGCCAGAAAATTATATGCTTCTCCCCACGCAGTCATTACCTCACTGGTGGCGGCGTCGCCCAGCACGTCCTTGATCGCCTGCAACAGAGATGCGCCAATCACGGGATACTGCTCCGCAATCACCCGCATATCGGTGTGTTTATGCGCGATGTGTTCCAGCGGCCCCTTAAGTGCGTCAAGATTGTCAATATTTTGAGCGTAGGCGCACACGGCTTCGGCGAGACGCGCGGGTTGAGGCCCGCCGTCCAGCGGATATTTCACCCAGGTGTTCTCGAAGAAACGCTTGAAATCCGGCCGTTCCGCGAATGCGATCTGGTACATCCGGGCGGTGATCTCTTTGCCGTGTTTCTGCAATACCGGCGCGGTTGACTTGATTATGGCTTTAGTCGCGTCACTTAACATTGATTATATTCTCCTTGTTGGCTGGTACATACGGTATTGAGCAGGGACTAACGAAGGGTGAACAGGTGGGTGGCGTCAGAACCGGTAGCCGACGCCGAAACTAACAGTCCACGGATCCAGATCTACATCCGCGCCAAGTGGCCCGAGCGCGCTCGTAATACTGACATCCGTATCAAGCCAATAGCGTTTGACGTCGAAATTCAGCATCCAGTGTTTACCAAGCCCGTAATCGAAGCCCGCCTGGAGTGCGTATCCGACGCTATTATCGTAGTCGATACCGGTCACAGCGCCGCCGGGAGCGTCTTCATTCCAGAACACCGTATAGTTCACGCCCGCGCCTGCATAGGGCCGGAAAGTTTCGTGCGGACGGAAATGATATTGCAACAGCAGGGTCGGCGGCAACAGATTAACCTGCCCCAGATCTACATTGCCAACACCGGCCAGCGTCGCATCAACATCGTGGCGACTGATCAACAGCACCAGCTCTGCCGCGATGTGATCCGTGAAGAAATAGCTGATATCAAGTTCGGGGATGACGACCTTTTCGACATCGGCAGAACCGGACACCGGTCGAATCGAGGCGTCTTCGTCGGGCAAGATCGAAGTGGCCCGTATGCGCACCTGCCAGGGACCAAGCCCCGTATTCTCAGCACGGGCAAGACCGGGCGCGGCCAACGCAAACAGAACTGCAGCCACGCCGAAGCACAACGATCTGGTCATGAACACCCCCCTCATTTCAACTTGCACGCAGTTTCTAATGGCGGGAAGAAATTGAGAGTTTGATCCAGATCAAACTATTCGGTAACAGCGCCGAAAATCGGGACGAAGCAACGCCGTAACGCCGCGTCCAGTTCATCCATGGTCACTTTCACGTCCAGTTTGGCCAGGCTGGTCACGCCATGCCCGGTCACACCGCACGGCACAATGCCGTCATAATGCGACAGGTCCGGGTTCAGATTGATACTGACCCCGTGATAGCTGACCCAGCGGCGCATCCGCACACCGACGGCCGCAATCTTGTCGTCGCCGCTATTATCGGGGCGGCGCACCCAGGTGCCAACGCGGCCATCGCGGGTTTCGCCGGCTACACCAAAAACGGATAATGTGTCCTTTAACCATTTTTCCAGATTACAGACGAATTTTCGAATATCCGGCCCACGTTTATTCAGGTCCAGCATCACATACGCCACCCGCTGCCCCGGCCCATGATAGGTATATTGCCCGCCCCGGCCGGACTGGTGCACCGGGAAACGTCCCGGCTCCAGCAAGTCCTGGGGCTTGGCGCCGGTGCCGGCGGTATAGATTGGCGGATGTTCCAACAGCCACACCATTTCCGCACCATTTCCGGCGTGGATGGCGGCAACCTGGGTTTCCATAAATTTAACGGCATCCAGATAATCGATCGGGCGTTCCGCCACACGCCACAAGACCGGCGGCATCACTATCGTACTTTTATCGCCAGAACCCGATATAGGGCAGATATCTGTCATTTTGCGCCTGTTGCGAGCATGAGATAAAGGGTGTTTAGAATATATAGGTATTCGTTGCGCCAACTTAACTGTTCTCTAACCCTGATAGAGAATAATCACGCCAAATGGTACAGGGAATTGGGGATTAGTTGAGCGTGAACGCAAAAGCTATTGATAGCGTTAAAGTTGAAGTTTCAGTGGTGCTGGGACAGGCCATCATGCCGATTCATCAATTATTGAAAATGGGCCGTGGCGCCGTGATCGAACTTGAAGCCCTTCAAACCGACCCGGTGCTGATCTACGCCAATAAACGTCTAATCGCGCGCGGCGAAATCATGATTCAGGGTGAGTCCATCGCAGTTTCCATCCGCGACCTGATCCACACGCAATAGAACGTCGTCTTACATACCTATTTTATCTCGCGTTACTTTCCACAGGCCCGTCGCGCCGGAAATTCCCATTGCAGCATGGACAACAGGTTATTTTACGTTAAAAAATTGACATTCTCATATTTTACACCATATTGTTATATGAGTTTTTGTATAACATGGAATATTATGTAGAACTAGTCATGGTGCACCCAGCTACAAAACCCGCCGCCTCTCGTCTTGATAGTTTGCAGAGGAACTACGCGCAAATAGAGACGACAGCAATGTTACAGGCTATAATCCAGCGGGAGTTTTCCGGCCGGGTTGCGGTCGTTTCCTCTTTTGGCGCAGAATCGGCTGTGTTGTTGCACCTTGTCTCAAAAATTGACCCCACGACGCCGGTGCTGTTTCTCAATACCGGAAAATTATTTGGCGAGACCCTGCGATATCGTGACCGGTTGCAGGATTTGCTTGGACTGACAGATTTACGCGCCATCGGGCCGCACCCTGCGGATCGGGAGGCGCGCGACCCGGAAGGCAGTTTGTGGTCAACAAACCCCGACGCGTGCTGCAATTTTCGCAAAACTGTCCCCTTGGCCCGGGCAATGGAAGGATTTGACGCCTGGATTACCGGGCGCAAACGTTTCCAGACCGATAACAGGGCCGGGATGGAAAGCATAGAAATGGTAGGAAAACGCTACCGTATCAATCCGCTGGCCGGCTGGACCCCGGCGGACCTTGACCACTACATGCTGGAGCATCATCTGCCACCACACCCGCTCGTCCGAGACGGCTATTTGTCTATTGGCTGCATGTCCTGCACATCGCGTGTACAGGACGGTGAAGACGCCCGTTCGGGCCGCTGGCGGGGCCAGGATAAAACAGAGTGCGGCATTCATACCAACGGCTTCACCGACGGCGACGGGATCTAAATCTATTTGCAAAGATGCGGCTTGTTAAACGGACCGCGATTTGCTACTCCCCCCGCTATGCGGTCGTGGCGGAATTGGTAGACGCGCAGCGTTGAGGTCGCTGTGGGGTAAAACCCGTGGAAGTTCGAGTCTTCTCGACCGCACCAGCCGCCTTCACGTATTTTGGCGTGACTTCTCGCCGAAGTGCGAAGCGGATGTTGCGTCATAGGCGCACAGTGCGGGCGGAGGACTGCCGCCAGCTTAGTCAAGCGCAACAATATAGTGTCCAATTCTATCAAGGAGCGGCTGGTGGAAGATTCGGCCTCCACAGAACAGCGAGCGGATACCGACGCGCCGGGCGCCACTGGCGCAGAGCAATTGCATGCGTTGAATCCGGCCTTCATTGAAAAAGTTATGAATGCCGTGGACGCTGGCGACAAACCCGCCGTGCTTGAGCTGATTGAACCGCTGCACGCCGCCGATATGGGCGATCTGCTCGGCCTGTTGCGTGGCAAGCAACGGCGTAAACTGCTTGATCTCTTGGGGCCGCAGCTTAACCCCGAAGTGCTGCCTGAACTGGATGAGCCCCTGCGCGATCGTGTTGTCGCCGCCATGTCGAACGAAGCCCTGGCGGCGGCTGTCGCGGCGCTGGAGACCGATGACTCCGTCTATCTTCTGGAAAATCTCACCGAGCAGCGCAAAACGGAGATTTTAAACCTTTTACCCCGTATCGAACGGGCGCACGTCGAAAAGGGCCTAAGCTATCCCGAGGACACGGCCGGACGTCTGATGCGTTCCGAGCTTGTCGCCGTACCGCATTACTGGACGGTTGGTCATACCATCGACTATATGCGCTCGGTCGATGATCTGCCCGACGAGTTCTATGAAATATTTATTGTCGATCCGTCATTTCATCTGGTTGGCACGGTATCCCTGAGCCGGGTGGCGCGCACCCGGCGTCATATTGCGATGCGCGATATCATGGAGAGCGAGCAGACATTAATTCCTGTCACGATGGATCAAGAAGAAGTCGCGTATCTGTTCAACCAGTATAATCTGATTTCCGCCGCCGTCGTGGATGAAAACGAACGCCTTGTGGGCGTCATTACCGTTGACGATGTTGTCGATGTTATTGGCGAGGAGGCCGAGGAGGACATACTCCGGCTTGGCGGCGTCGCGGAGACTGACCCGACGGATTCCGTTGTCGTCACAACCCGGCGGCGCTTTCCGTGGCTGCTGGTCAATCTTATAACGGCAATTCTGGCGTCATTGGTCATCGCGCAGTTTGAAGCGACTATACAGGAACTTGTCGCCCTCGCGGTACTGATGCCGATTGTCGCCAGCATGGGAGGCAATGCAGGCACCCAGACCCTGACCGTCGCAGTGCGCGCAATTGCAACCAAAGAGCTGAACGCGACCAATGCCGCGCGTATCATTCTGAGAGAGGTTTTCGTCGCCGGATATAATGGTGTGCTGTTCGCGCTGATCATGGGAGTGGCCGGTGGCTGGTGGTCCGATAGTTTTGCAATCGGAGCGGTGCTGGCGGCCGCCATGTTAATTAATCTTCTGGCGGCGGGGATTGCGGGCGTGCTTGCGCCGCTTGCGCTTGAGAGGTTAAAAATTGATCCTGCCATGGCCTCCGGGGTCATGGTAACGACGGTAACAGATGTGGTAGGCTTTCTGTCATTCCTTGGCTTGGCGTCGCTGTTATTATTCTAGCGGGGCATTTTACTGATCGGGATTATGCTATGCTTTCCAATCGTTTGCCGCCATTCGACTTTGACCTTGGCGAAACCGCCGACATGCTGCGCGACAGTGTGTCTGCATTTACCGCCGCCGCCATCGCGCCGCGCGCCGCAGAAATTGACCGCAGCAATGAATTTCCCCGTGATCTGTGGCCGCGCCTGGGGGAGCTTGGCCTGCTTGGCATTACGGTTGAGGAAGAATATGGCGGCGCGGGCATGGGGTATTTGCACCATGTGGTGGCGATGGAGGAAATCAGCCGTGGCTCGGCCAGTGTCGGCCTGTCCTACGGGGCGCACTCCAATTTATGCGTCAATCAGATCCGCCGCGTTGGCAGCGATGCGCAAAAGCGAAAATACCTCCCAGGACTGATGAGCGGCGCACATGTCGGCTCGCTCGCCATGAGCGAACCCGAGGCCGGTTCCGATGTGGTTTCGATGAAGTTGCGCGCCGAAAAAAATGGGGATCGCTATATTCTCAACGGCAGCAAATTCTGGATCACCAATGCGCCGGATGCCGATGTGCTGGTGGTGTATGGCAAAACCGATCCCAAAGCGGGACCGCGCGGCATAACCGCCTTTATCATCGAACGAGGCTTCAAGGGGTTTTCCACGGGGCCGAAACTAGACAAGCTTGGCATGCGCGGTTCCGGCACCTGTGAGTTGATTTTTCAGGATTGCGAAGTGCCCGAAGAAAATGTCATGGGCGGCGAAGGCAAGGGCGTCAATATTCTGATGAGCGGCCTTGACTATGAACGCGCGGTGCTGGCCGCTGGCTCACTTGGCATCATGCAGGCCTGCATGGATGTCGCCGTCCCCTACATTCACGAACGCAAACAGTTTGGCCAGCCCATCGGCACGTTCCAGCTGATGCAAGGCAAGCTTGCCGACATGTATACGACCATGAATGCGACACGCGCGTATGTGTATGCGGTGGCGAAAGCGTGCGATCGTGGTGGTCCGACCCGCAAGGACGCCGCGGGGGCAATCCTCTATGCCGCGGAAAAAGCCACCTGGATGGCGCTGGAGACCATCCAGGTTCTTGGCGGCAACGGATATATCAATGATTATCCGGCAGGGCGGCTGCTGCGTGACGCGAAGCTGTATGAGATCGGTGCCGGCACAAGCGAAATTCGCCGATGGCTTATCGGCCGCGAACTATTTGATGAAACGGCTTAACAGACAGGGGTGCCGCCATGAAATGGAATGTACACAAACGGCTGTTTGCTTCCGCTGTTTTGGGTTTCGTTTGTTTGCTGGGGTTATTCGGCGGCATAACTACTGTTGCACAGACAGCGGATCCGGAACGCGCAGCGCGGATCCGTGATCAGATCGGGGCAACGGGTACGAGGATGGTGAACGAAGCTGACCTCATATCTCTGCGCACCGATCTCAATAATGCGATGGAAGCCATCGTGTCACGGATTGACGTTCTCGAAAAAGACATGGTTGACATGAAATCCCGAATACGGGTTTTGGAAGCCAGAACGGCTCCTGGTGGTTCCGTTATTTCAGCGCCCGCTTCACCCGCCGCTTCTTCGGCTCCCATACATTCGCAATCCCGAACCCGTATTTCTAAATCCGCGTCATTAAGAATGAACGTGTCTGTGTGTGCGAGCGGATGCGATACCGTAAATTTGGCCGATGCCGCAGCACTTGTGGCGGAAGGCGGCACAATAACGATTGAACCCGGCGTCTATGCCGATTGCATCAGAATTAAAAAATCAATGAAATTGATCGGGAAAATTGCCCCCGACGGTAGCCGTGCATATCTGAAAAAAGTTGCCTGCGGAGGAAAGGGCGCCGTTGATCTGGACGCCCCAGAAGTTACGGTTCAGGGGCTGAAAATTAGCGACATTAGCGTTCCCGACAAAAATGGCGCATGTATCCGGGTTGGCGCAAAAAGCAAAACTGTATTAATCCGCGACATAATTTGCTCCAAAAGCGAAAATGGGCTGTTGGGTGGACCCAACAAGCAAGATGGGATAATGACCATCGAAGATTCCACTTTTGAAGGCAACGGCAAGGCCCAGCGGGCCCACGACATATATATAAACAGCGGCCATGAGGTGATTTTACGAAATGTCAAAATTCTCGCGTCCAATGATGGCCATCTGTTAAAAACCGGCGCCCTGTCCACGCTGATCGAAAACAGTATTATCGCAGCGCTGGAAGGTAATTCGGGAGCCGCTATCAATGCGTACGGAGGCGGCAAGCTAACTGTCAAAAACAGTGTGCTTCAACTCGGGCCTAATACGCAGAATCACAATTTTATTGGCTATGCAGACGAAGCAAAACGCGTTCACAAGGACGCGGTTCACGAAATATTGTTTGAAAACAACTGGATAATATACGACGACACCAAACGGTGCTGCCGCTGGTTATTCAACAAACGAAGCACGCTTCTGGATAATATGACTGTACGGAATAATAAATTCGTTGGCGGCATCGACCCTATCGTCCGCACCATCGATATGCGTCTTAACAAGGAATATGCGGATCGCGACGAGGCGGGCCTGCCCAAATATAATGGCACGATCGCTTCCATGCCAAAGCCCGGAAGCTGATTGCAGGCGCCACATGTCTCAGGGGCATACTTCATTTTTATTGATAATAAACCGCCTTTTGATCTGAAAGTCCTTGCCCGACACGGCAAAGCAGGGGCGGGCCTCCCATTTAGCGTGCGGTCAGAGGCGCCATGTTCAGATGCATTCCCGCGTCTGTGATCAGGGTTTCGCCCGTGATATGCTCGGCTCCTTCAGCGCAAAAGAACACAACGGAATCAGCGATGTCGTCGGGCGTCCCGGCGCGCTTCAGCGGCGTGATCTTGCGCTGCGTGTCCAGCATGCCCTGATACCCCTCCGCATCCAGACGATCAGAGAACCAGCGCGTGCCGATAAAGCCCGGACATACCGCATTGACGCGAATTTCCGGGGCCAAGGCCCGCGCCAGAGACAGGGTCATTGTGTTTAGCGCGCCTTTGGAAGCGGCGTAAGCAATCGAACTGCCAATGCCAACAACTGCGGCGATGGATGACACATTTACGATAGCGCCCTTGCCCGCAGCTTTCATGGCCGGCGCAACAGCGCGGGTCATCTGGTACGGGCCAACAACATTAAGTCCATAAATATAGTGAAAATCATCCCCCGAAAGGGCATCCAGGTTTCTGTGATCGGCAAACACCGAGGTGCCCGCATTATTCACCAGAATGTCGATACGACCCCATTTAGCCATCGTCTCGGCAGCAAGGCGCCGGCAATCCGCGTCATCGGCGATATTGGCCTTTACATTCAGCGTTTCCACGCCGTGCGCCGCGCATTCGGCCGCTACTTCGTTCGCTTCTTTTTCGCTTTTGGAATAGTTGATCACCACATTGACCCCGCGCGCCGCAAGCTTTACCGCAACCGCTGCGCCGAGTCCCATCGCCGATCCGGTAATGATCGCGACCTTACCTTTGATGTCCATTTTTCACACGGCCTCATACTGGATTATTATGAAGCGATGATGCGTCAATACGGGAACAAATTACAAGGGAACATCAAAATATTGCAGATGCCAGCGCATTTCTTCGGCATCCATCGGATAATCCACTCCGTTGCGGGCGAGCACTAAATCCGGGCGCGGTACGTGGCCCGTCGTTTTCTGCACCTCAAGCGCCGTTCGCATCGAAAGGCCTGCTTTCCAGACCAGCGCGGTAATGGCCTTGCCACTGCGCGCCTCGATAATCCGCCGGACCAATAATTCTGGAATTCCCGATTTCAGGGCCAGCGCTTGCATGACAAATTCGCTTCGATTTGCGGTTGCCGCGGCGGCAATATCAGCATCTTCCAGCTGGCCAGCGTCGAACGCTTCGCGCGCACTCAACCCGGTTGGCGGCCCATCTCGTTCCGACAGCGAATCCTCGGTATCAATGCGTTCACGAATCGATTTCTTCAAAATATCTTCTGTTTCCCGGTCAAGATTTAGATCATCGCGCTCCAGGAGAATACTTAACAGCGATGAGGCGACGAAGCCCGCGACGCGTCGCACCGCGCGCAATGGAAGTTCAGGCCGCATCACAATCGGCTTGTGCCAGCGGTGAATATCTTCCGCCTGGTCGATAATGGCGTCCAGAGTTTCTTCCCGGATCTGCGCATTCTTGTTCGCAAGCAACGACGCCACCGCAGATACATCAAGCGACGCAACGATGGCGTCCGCGACCGGTTCACTGACATGTACCCGTCGGGCTATTGGCGCCATCGCGCCATCGACAATGCCGCTGGCCATGATCTGCAACAAATCATCATCAGATAGAAGCGGCGAATACTCCAGAATAGGGGCGCGCACCACCTGCTCCAGATCTTTTGCCAACCGCAGCGCTATACGCTTAGGAACGTTATCCGAATGTTTGATTTCCTCAGCAACGATCTGACGCACACGTGGCAAATGATCATCGGCCAATTTTTCCAGTATGGCTTCCATCTGCTCGCGCAGCTTGACCTGAGCATCGTGCGGAAGTCCTGGAATGAGGCGGGAAATTTTACGCGCCAGTTCGCAACGCACCTCATCGTCCTTGTCGTCCGTCAGTAATTCATCCGCTTGCACGGGCGTATGCGGGTTCCAGGCCACCTTGCGCCGCACATTTGGGGATTCATCGCCGGCAAGGTAATAAAGCATTTCAGGTGGCGAATCGGAACGGCCAGCGAGTTCTGTCCGCTGGGCCAGCTGATTTTTCTCAAGCGCCGCGCGCGCATCTTCATATTCAAGGTTATGAGGAAGTTTGCGGCCAATCGGCAGATGGCTGAGCAGTTTTTTTAGCATCGCTTCGTCCTTATCAATTAGCTGAACGCCTATTTCCCAAGGCTCACGCCTTCATAAGGCTCACGTCGGGCAATCATTAGCCCCCCTTTCCCCTGCCGTTTGACCTCGTACATCACTTCATCAGCGCGCTTGATCAGGTGCGGCAATTGTTCGCGAACGCCCGGATCGGCGATTGAAATACCAATGGAAAGGCCTAATTGCGGCATTTCTACATCGGCATCATCGCCTGCAAGCGTATGCAGTAACTTTGTCTCCGCCATCAGATGCTTGGCTTTGGTTACGGCGCCGCTTACGTCAGTATCTTCCAGCCAGATGGCGAATTCGTCACCGCCAAGCCTGGCGCTAAGATCACCGATACGGCTATGGCCATGAAGGATATTCGCGAATTCCTTCAGTACGCGATCCCCTGCCGCGTGACCAAAACGGTCATTCACCTGTTTAAAGTTGTCGAGATCAATATACAGTAATGCCCCGGTATGGCCGCTACGGTAAAGGTGCGCATGACGGTGATGCAGATCCTCCATAAAGGCACGCCGGTTCAACAATCCGGTCAATTCATCCGTGCACGATAGTTCGCTCAGACGGCGCATCTGGGTATCATGAGCGATCGCAATGCCTACATGACTGGCAACCGATTCAGCCAATGAACAGACCGGCGCGCCAGGATACGCATGATGGGGTATTACAGGCGGGATCGGATTTTCGGGAAACAGCAACCAGATGGCGCCATTTCGCCTGCCGCCATGGGTTGTGAACACCACCTGATGCTGCCGGCCACCTTCGTTAAAATTGATCTGCCGATCGCCATTCCCAGCACAGTCTGCGCTGCCTTCCAAGCCAAGACGAATTATATCGGGAATCTCCAGACCGCTGATGTTTGGACAGGAAACTCCAAGTTCGCGGACACGCGGAGTAGTATCCTGAGTCAGAATTGCGCAGTGAACTGCACCCGCCTCTCTAAGCAGAATATCCGCAGCGTCGCAAAAGGCGTCTTCCGGATTCAGTGTGCGGTGCGTGGCGTCGACAATAGCGCGGACAAGGGTTTCGCGCCGGCGCATAAACTCCAGCGCTCGCTGATGCAGTTTGGCCTCGGTAATATCAGAGCTTACGCCGCGCGCGCCACGCCACTGATTATTTTTGGCATACACGGGTAATGCATCAACACGGCAATAACGGATTTCACCCTTGGCGTCACGCACGGCAATTTCAATGTTTTCGACGGGCATACGGGCAATGAACGGATTCACATCAGACGAATCCGTAGATTGATCCAGCAGGTCCTGGCTGCGGCGCCCGTTTAACGCCTTCGCGCTATACCCCAGCGCTCCTTTCGCGCTGACAAATGTGAAGGCGCCATTTTCGTCCGTCTGCCACGAAAAATCTGATGAACAGCGGGACAGGTCGCGATAGAGATCGCGCGACTCGATCAATGCGTTGCGCATGGCGTATTCTGCGCTGGCGTCGCGTCCAAGAATCATAACCCGGCGCTGATCTGAGGATTGATTTGCAGACGAAAGCGCCATTGCCGTCAAGTAATACAGGGCCTGCGCCTCACCCGTTGCGGGGATGGCCGGAAGAAAGATTTGTCCGACCGCCGGCCGGCCGGTTACGGCGACGCCTGCTACCAGAATACGTATTTCCTGTCCGGCGCCGTCAGCCATCGCCCTGATCAACCGGGATGCCGCATCATTGGCGGCCAAAACCTTGTCCCCCGCGCCAAACAGTATGCCGGGGCCTGGAAAGGCAGCAATTTCAGCCCAAGCGTCAATCTCATACATTTCGCTTGTTGGCGTTGTCGTACCGGAACTTGCGAGACCGCGCCAGAAAGCCGCCGACAGGACTCGGTCTTTACTGCTCATTTTTGACTAGAACTTTCATTGAGACTGCCTGTTTCGGGTAACCTCGCATATCCGGGTTAACGACTGATTACGTAATAAGTTTCTGGCACTTGACAGGTGCGTTACCAAAGGCAATGGTCGCATGATGCATCAGCCAGAAGCTTCCAATAACTCCCATCGGCTACGGAATGCCGAAACGTGGCTTTTTGACCTAGATAATACTTTGTACCCTGCCCATAGTGACCTGTTCGCGCAGATCGATCAGCGCATGGCGGCGTTTATCGGCAGCTATCTAGGTGTCAGTGTCGTGGAAGCCCGCACGGTGCAAAAAGCCTATTGGGCCAGCCATGGCACGACCCTCAACGGCCTCATGTCCGAACATCGCATGCCACCGGAACCATTTCTGGAGTTCGTGCATGATATCGACGTCAGCGGACTGGCCTATGACCCGCGTCTCGACACTGCTTTGTCCAGGCTTCCGGGACGCAAGATCATATTTACGAACGGCACCGTGCGTCATGCGGAAAATGTGCTGCGCAGCCTGAAGTTAATGCATCACTTTGAAAATATTTTTGATATAGCCGCAACCGGGTATGTGCCAAAACCACATGCTGGCGCGTATCATCATGTGGTCACGTCCTCTGGTATACGGGCTGCGCACACGGTGATGGTGGACGATAGTGTCAAAAACCTGCTGCCGGCGTTTGAGTTGGGCATGACGACCATCTGGGCGTCCGGAAAACCGGAATGGAGCGGCCCGGATCCGCAACCAGACGCTGCGCATATTCATCATGTGACCGATGACATTGGCGCATTCCTTGACACACTTTTCCCAGTCATGTGAACGACGATGAACACACAGTCATTTTGGCGGCACAAGTCCCTTGACGAGATGTCTTTCGAAGAATGGGAGGCCCTGTGTGATGGCTGCGGTAAATGCTGTCTGGTCAAGCTGGAAGACGAGGATACTGGAGAAATTCACTACACCGATGTCGCCTGTGAGTTGCTGGATGCGGGTAAATGCAGATGCACAGATTATCCCAGCCGGCAGAAACGGGTATCAAACTGCATGACCTTGACGCCAGAAAACATCAACGACGTCAAACATTGGATGCCGTCAAGCTGCGCTTACCGGTTGCTTGCCGATAATAAACCATTGCCGCAATGGCATTATCTGGAATGCGGTGATCGTCAGGCAGTTCATAACGCAGGAAAATCGGTGCGGGACCGGTGCGTAAGCGAGACCGGGATTGAAATTGATGATCTGCCCGATCACATTGTGCGCTGGCCGCGCTAATATTGTAGTCATCAATTTTATTGTCTAATTGCAGTATGATTCACCCAAACCGGGTACCAATCCAGAGTGATTCTTTTGCGAATAGCGCGGATTCTGCTAAGATAGTGTGCATACCTGAGCGATGGTGATCCGGCCATGTGGAAACTGTTTGGCGTTCTGGTGTTTTTTTTCCTGTCCGTTGGCGGCGCGCTGTTTGTGTGGCCGGACCAGCTTGCAGCCCAATGGAACGCATTAAAAACCTCGGCTGAACAACAAATACACGCCGAACTGGCCACTTTTGACCAGATTCTTTCGGGCAAATTGAAGATTGGCGAAGTCCCCACGCCGCCTGGCAAAAACGCCCAACCTTCAATTTTGGTGGCACCCCCCGTTAGCAAACCGCCCGCCGGACAGCTAAAAAACCAGGAAAAAACCAGGCCCTTGAAGGCCATTACGCCCCCGCTGATTGAACAAACCCGTACTGCGCCAAGCGTTCAACAAGCCGCACCCAGTACGCCAATGGCGCCAGCAGGAGGCACTCCAGAAGCGGCGCTAGGGGCAATCCTCAAGCATGAAACCAGAGAAAACCAGGCCAAAGAGGAAACTTTCTGGACCCAGGAACGTATTCAGGAAGCACTTAAAAATGGCGCGCCAAAGTCCAGAAGCGCACCGTGTATCGCTTTTTGTGACAAAAATGACACCGCCACCGAGATTAACATGCCTAAAACCAACCCCGACGTCCCATAACGCCCTATTGAGACGTTTTGTTTTCAGGTTAACACCTATTTAATCCTTGCTGTAAGAAGCTCTCCTTTTATATTTAGGTTTTCGTGGTTTTTCATATTACGTCTTTTATAAGATACTGTGACGTTAACCACTTTGAATTGTTTCACTTTGTATTAACATAGGTAACGTAAACTATGGACCTGACCCATAGAGTAGTCAGCCAAGTTGCTTTGCCATATCGCGCCGGGGAGAAATGCTTTGTTTAATTTTGGACTAAAACGCCCGCTAGCAATTGCCGCAGGTCTGATGTTCGTGGGTATGCTTTCATCCTGCTCGGGAATGCCCGACGCCACCAGCGCGAAAAACGCGATCTCAGATACCTCTCCAGATTATATAATTGGGCCGCGTGATTCACTGCAGATATTTGTCTGGCGAAATCCAGAACTGACGACATCGGTAACTGTACGCCCGGACGGCAAGGTCACGGTGCCGTTGATCGATGATTTACAGGCCGCGGGAAAGACGCCGACACTTCTTGCGCGCGAAATCGAAAAACAACTTGAAGAATATGTTCAGAGCCCTGTTGTATCGGTGATTATGAACAATTTTGTGGGCCCCTATGATCAGCAGATCAGGGTAATTGGCGAGGCAACCAATCCACAAGCTATCCCTTACAATGAACATATGACCGCGCTCGACGTAATGATAGCAGTTGGCGGCCTGACGGAATTTGCGGCAGGCAATCGGGCCGTTCTGGTTCGCCAGGGGCAGGGATCATTTCGTGTTCGTCTTGATGATCTGATTAAGGACGGTGATGTCGGCGCCAATGTTCCGGTAATGCCGGGCGATGTGCTGATCGTGCCGCAAAGCTGGTTCTAATTCTTGCACGGACGAATGCGGGAACATCTCGCCCGTCCGTCGCGAAGGTGGTACGTCAGCCGCAGTCATTCGCAGTTAGTTACTTGGGTCACTTTTTCCGGTTGTATTCATGAACGAAATCTTCGTACAGATAATTCACCACGCAAAGCTCATGTGGCGATACCGGTGGATCTCGCTGATGCTCACGTGGGCGGTTACCGTTGTGGGCTGGGGCTTTGTCGTGTTGCTTCCCGATAAATATGAATCCCAGGCTCGGATTTATGTTGATACCGGGAGTCTTTTATCGCCCCTCTTAAAGGGCATTGCGGTAGAATCCAATCTTGATCAAGAAGTTATGATTATGCAGCGGACTCTGCTCAGCCGCCCTAATCTAGAGCAGGTCATGCGCATGAATGATCTCGATCTAACCACAACTGACCGCGCAGCGGTTGAAACGCTACTTGCGAATCTGGCGTCGGCAATCAGTATCACGGCACCGACAAAAAACCTGTTCAGCATTTCTTACAGCCATACCAATGCGCGGCAAGCGCAGTCGGTCGTGCAGTCCCTTTTGACTATTTTTGTCGAGAATAATCTTGGTCAGTCCCGCACAGATATGGAATCTGCACGCGGATTTATCGAAAAGCAGATCGCCGAGTATGAGCGCCAATTACAAGCTGCCGAACAAAGACGGGCGGAATTTATGGCGAAAAATGCGTCGTTCCTGGGCTCGGGCAGTTTTGCTACAAAACTCGAAGGCGGGAATGCGTCGCTGCGCGACGCCGAAATGGCGCAGCAGGACGCGGAAATCCGCCGCGATGAACTGCGCCGTCAACTAAATGACATACCTGCACGTATTGACTCGTCAGACGCAATTCAGTTGCTGGCTAACCAGCAGGGCGGGAATTCGATAGAAGCGCGGATCGCATTGGCGGAGCGAAATCTCGATAATTTAAAACTGCAATATACTGAGAAACATCCTGACGTTGTCGCAATGCAACGACTGATTGACGCCTTAAGGTCCCAAAGAGACAAAGAAGAACCCGGCGCCAATAACGGAACATCGAATCCGCTTTATGAGAACGTAAAAATCATGCTGGTGCGGGCAGAGACGGATGTTGCCCGCGCGACCCGCAGGGTTGCGGAGGCGAAACGCCGCGTAGAAGAAAACCGCAATATGATGCAGACGGCGCCCAAAATCGAAGCCGAGTTAACAGATCTGGACAGAGATTATAGTGTGCTCAGAAAAAATTATGATGCGTTGCTGGCACGGCGTGAATCGGCACGTATTTCACAAGCGCAAGAAGCCTCAACCAGCGCAGTGCAATTTCGGGTGGTAGACCCGCCGAATCTCCCTGTTACCGCCTCATCTCCCAACAGGCAGGTGCTGTATGTTCTTAGCCTCATCGTGGGTCTCGGCGTTGGCGGTGGGGTTGCCTTTTTGATGTCATCCCTCAGTGAGAGTTTTACTACAGGCGCGCAACTAAGTGCGGCCTTAAAACTACCGGTTCTTGGAAGGGTTACCTTAATTCGTAACGCTGCAGAAGAACTTCGGCTCCGCAAGGATTACTGGAAGTTTGGTCTCGCCTCAGGCACCCTTGTGGCGTCACTCGCTTTCATACAATTGCTGGGACCGCGACTGGTGAGTTTCGCTAACAGGTTTGGCGATGGGTTGATTACATCTTTATTTAGCGGGTCTGTGTAAAATGGCTGAGGATCACAAACGGCTTGATCTGGCCCAACGCGTCGCGGAACGGCTTCGCATCGCTTCTGGGGACACTGCCCCATCGGCGCCGGTCACAATCACCACCCCCGCCAGTAACGTCGCCACGCCCGTGGCTGGCCCGCAGACGGACGAGAAACCCGTGCCGCCTGCAATCATTCGACAGCCACTCAAAACGGCCAAGTCGTCACTTCCGCCAGCCGACCCTAGTGATCCAAAATTTTTGCATATCGATGTGCGAAAACTCTACAGCCAGGGCTACGTATCGCCAGATGGTGTCAGCAATCGCATCTCTGAGGAGTTCCGAGTCATCAAGCGCCCCCTTCTGCTGAATGCGTTTCCTCGCACTGGGGTCAAGGACCCCAAAAGCCATGTGATTATGATAACCAGCGCAAGGCCGCGTGAAGGAAAAACCTTTGCCGCTATTAATCTGGGAATGAGCATTGCATCTGAGCCGGACCTGAATGTGTTGCTGATTGATACCGATAGCCATAACATGGATATGGAAGAGCGTCTGGGGATAGAGGGTCGCAAGGGACTACTTGACATACTTGCCGGAGATAACCTGTCTATTTCCGATGTTATCCTGCGAACGAATATTCCAAATTT